>NZ_JAGXJL010000509.1:0-233 GCF_019091475.1 Streptomyces sp. GbtcB6
GACCAGCATGGTATATTGTTTTCCATATCAGCTCGCCAACTGGCTTGCCGGTTCCAGGCTCAGGCGACATTGCGTCAGGAACGCCGGGCAATGGAGCAGCTCCCGCTCCAGACGATGTGATACTGTTGACGTACCTTCTGGCAAAGGTGGTGCCGCCACTTGGATTTGACGTTGGTGACAGTTTCGAGGATACCTTTCCTGCCAAGTATCGAATTGCTGACGCCAGCGCTCCT
>NZ_JAGXJL010000510.1:0-233 GCF_019091475.1 Streptomyces sp. GbtcB6
AAATTATTTTTCTTGAAAATTGCATATTAAAAAAAAATAGTTGAAAATGTAAGAATATGATCATGCTCGTAATTTGAAAATAATAATGAAAATTACATGTTTCATGTTAATGAAAGAAAATGTTAGATTTAAATCTAATGATCAAATGTATGTTTTTCTTAAGAAGAAAAAATGTGTATTTTGATTATTTCTGATTTTGATTAAAACCATGCTTAATGTCTTAATGAAAATAC
>NZ_JAGXJL010000511.1:0-232 GCF_019091475.1 Streptomyces sp. GbtcB6
GGATCATTAGCTTCATGTGGATGTGCGGTGCCCGTACGTCCTTCATCTTCGTCCGCGTGTTCTTGCACCTCACGCCGACCCGGAGTAGATCGGCGGCCATGGCCTCCATGCCCCCCTCCTCCCAACGACTTCGGTACGACTTGCCGTTGTGCACCGCCACCCACCGGTCAATGACCGACTCGGGGTCGATGGCCTCCAACTGCTTGGTCAGGTCGTCCCGCGTCTTCTCCGC
>NZ_JAGXJL010000512.1:0-232 GCF_019091475.1 Streptomyces sp. GbtcB6
CGCTGCGGGTGTTCGTCTTCGGCTGCCCCGACGACGCGGACGTCCGCCACCTGGGCCATGTGGTCAACCCGCGCCTGGTGGCGGCGGGCGGCGTGACCCTCCGCGGCCCCGAGGGCTGCCTGTCCCTGCCGGGCCTGGGGGCGGGCACGGAGCGGTACGACCACACGGTGGTCGAGGGCTTCACGGCGACGGGGGGGCCGGTCACGATCCACGGCACGGGCTTCTTCGCGAG
>NZ_JAGXJL010000513.1:0-232 GCF_019091475.1 Streptomyces sp. GbtcB6
CCCCGGAGGTCGCGCAGGTACGGGAGCCTGGCACGCACGCCCTCCAGATCACCCACCCCGTCGCCGTTGCTGTCGGGGAAGCTGCGCGGATAGACCTGGTAGATCACCGCGTCCCGCCACCAGTCGCGGCGACGGGCGACGGTGGGGATGGCGGGGGCCGGTGCGGCGGATTGCTGCTGGCTCTTGGCGGGCTTGATGCGTCGTAACAGGGTCCTCTGGACAGGGGGGGAGA
>NZ_JAGXJL010000514.1:0-232 GCF_019091475.1 Streptomyces sp. GbtcB6
TAGGTCGGCGACCTCGGGCAGGTGCAGCAGCCCGGAGAGGGCGACGACCTCGACGGGGATGTCGCGGGCGACGAGGGCGCCCTGGCTCTCCGCGAAGTCGGTCGCCGTGCGGCACAGGACCGCGATCTCACCGGGGGCGGTGCCGGTGGGGACGAGGTGGGCGACCGAGTCGGCGATCCAGTCCATCTCCTCGGCGTGAGGGCGCAGCAGGGCGCCGCGGTCCGTGCCGTCC
>NZ_JAGXJL010000515.1:0-232 GCF_019091475.1 Streptomyces sp. GbtcB6
GGGGTCTGCCGCGCGCCCCCAGGGAACTGCTCGAACACAAGCGGCAGGGCAACCTCATCAGCCACGGGGAGCCGCTGCCGGCCGGGGAAACCGAACTGGCCACGCTGGACGTGCTGGTCCACTCCATCGCGGACGCGGTCACGGAGTCCCTGATCCCTGCCGGACTGGTACTCCACGAGGGCGACTCAGGGGGACTGCGGCCGTCGTTCGTCTGGGATGGCGACGGTGGGGC
>NZ_JAGXJL010000516.1:0-232 GCF_019091475.1 Streptomyces sp. GbtcB6
GGTCGACAAGGCCCAGGTCGACCACCCGAGACCCACCCCCGGCGGCGGCCGCCTCGACTTCGCCCACGCCGACCTGCGGACCTGGGCGCCCGAACGGTCGTACGACCTGATCGTGTCGTACGCGGCGCTCCACTGGGTCCCCGGCCACCTCGACCGCTTCGCCGGCTGGCAGGACGCGCTCGTTCCCGGCGGAAGCTTCGCCTTCTCGGGGCCGAACAGACACGACGCGGCC
>NZ_JAGXJL010000055.1:0-53359 GCF_019091475.1 Streptomyces sp. GbtcB6
GTTCGGGGTGGCGCTGCCGCTGCTCGGCGAGGCCTTCCCGCAGGCGCGGCAACGGGCCGGTGCGATCGGGGCGTTCGGCGCGACCATGGCCGCCGCCACCGCGGTGGGCCCGCTGGTCGGCGGCTACCTCGTCCAGGGACCGGGCTGGCGCCGGGTCTTCCTCGTCAACGTGCCCATCGGGCTGGCGATGCTGGCCGCGGGACGGCTGCGGCTGCGCGAGTCCCGCTCCGCCACCGTCCGCGGCACCGACGCGCCGGGCGCCGTGCTGCTCACCGTGGGCCTGTTCGCGCTGCTGCTGGCCGTCATCCGCGGGAACGACGAGGGGTGGGCCTCGGCGCCGATCCTCGCGCTCTTCGCGGCGGCGGCGATCCTGCTGACGGCACTGCTCGTCCGGGAGTCCCGGGCGGCCGAACCCATGCTGGACCTGCGGCTGTTCACGCGTCCGTCCTTCCTGGGGGTCGCGGTCGCCGTGTTCGCCATGATGGCCACGCTGGTCGCGGCCATGAACTACGCGGCCCTCTACGTCGCCAACACGCTGGGCTACGGCCCCTCGGCCACGGGTCTGCGTTTCCTGCCGCTCACCGTCGCCTCCTTCGTCGCCGCGCCGGTGACCGCCGCCCTCGCCGACCGGATCCCGCCGCGGCTGACCATCAGCGGGAGTCTCGCGCTGACGGCGGCCGGGCTGGCGCTGACCGCCCGGCTGGACGGCGACTCCGGGTGGACCGCGCTGGTCGCCGGGTTCGTCGTCGCCGGCGTCGGCCTCGGCGCGGGGAGCGCCGCCACCTCCAACGCGGCGCTGTCCCTGGCCGAGCCCTCGCGCACCGGCATGGCGACCGCAACGGTGAACACCATGCGCCAGATCGGCCTGGCCACCGGCGTCGCGGTGCTCGGTTCCGTCTTCCAGCGGCGGGTCACCGACGCCATGAGCGACCGGCTCGCCGCCACCGGGCTGCCGCACGACACGGTCGCCACGCTGTCCGAGGCGGTCGGCTCCGGTGCGGGTACCCGTGCCGCGGCCGGGGTCCCCGGGCCGCTGCGGCCGGCCGTCGCCGAGGCGGCCCGGGTGGCCACCGCCTCCGGGCTCGACGACATCCTGCGCATCGGGGCGGTCGCCGCGGGCGTCTGCGCGATGGTCGCGCTTCTGACGATCCGGCGGGAGACGCCGGTGCCGGAGGCCGTCGTCGTGACGGCGCCGGCACGGCCCGGCGGTGCGGCGGACGTGGCAGTCGCCACGGACGGGGTCGAGGGCGTCGTACGCGAGCCCTGAACCGGAACGCGGCGCGGGCCGGGCGGTTGCCGCCCGGCCCGCGTTTCGCGCTGGTCTCGTGATCAGCCGGCGTGGCCGTCGGAGCGCTTGCGGTGCAGGCTGAAGGTCTCGAAGACCGACAGTTCACCGTTGGGCTTGTTCACGTTGTAGTACGTGACGTGCATCCGGGTGGTGTCGCCGGCGTGCCGGCCGGGGTCGACGGTGAAGGCGGCGAAGCCGTAGGGGTGTTCGACGTCCCGGACGCCCACCCACACCGCCTTCTCCTGCACGTAGGTGGAGGTGCGCTTGCCGTTCGACCCGGCGGTGGACGACACGGCGGTGATCACCTTGCCGGTGCCGTCGTTGAAGAACTTCTGGTTCGTGGTGCCCGAGACACCGCCGCCGCCGAGGATCATGTGCACGGTGCCCAGGTTGGCGTCGATGTCGTCGGTGGCCTGCGAGACCGGGTTGGGCGTCAGCGTCTCGCTGCCGTTCACGACGCCGCGCACGGCCAGCGAACGCTCGTAGTTGTGCTCATGGCCGCAGAGCACCAGGTCGACGCCGTACCGGTCGAACAGCGGGCCGTACTTCTCGCGCAGGCCCAGGTCCGCGCCGTTGGCGTCCGAGGAGCTGACCATGACCTGGTGCATGGCGACGACCACCCAGTCGACGTCCTTCGAGGAGCGCGCCGCCTTCAGTTCCTTCTCCAGGAAGGCGAGCTGGCGGCCGCCCGAGTAGCCGCTGATGTAGACGTCGCCGCCGTCCTGGAGGCAGTTGTCGTCGTTCTGCAGCACGATGACCCGCACCGACCCGGCCGTGAACGCGTACCACAGGTTGGCGAGTTCGGCGTCGGTCTCGGTGGAGGGCAGCGAGAAGTACGTCTGGAAGGCGCCGAGGCCGAGCGGGCCGTTGGCCTTCTCGATCTCGTGGTTGCCGGCCGCCGGCATCCAGGGACGGAAGCGCGCCGAACGGGTGTTGTTGGTGAAGAAGTTGTTCCAGGTGCGCACCCGGTCGACGTCGAGGTTGGCGTAGCAGAGGTCGCCGTTGAGCAGGTGGAACAGCGGGGCGACCTGCTCGATGCCGGTGACGATGTCCTTCGTCGCGGGCGTGGAGTTGGCGTCCAGGCCGACGGATCCGTCGGCCGCCCAGGTGACCTGCGGGGCGGACTGGTCGCCGAAGCTGGTGAAGGTGACCGGCCGGCGTCCCTGCGGAGCCGTGCGGAACGTGCCGCTGTCGGGGGTCGCCCCCTCGTGCGTGGCGAGGTACAGGTAGTCCGTGTCCGGGGTGAGCCCCTTGAGCAGGGCGTGGTGGACGTAGACGGTGCGGTTCGAGGTGCCGTCGACGTAGGTGACGGTCTGGGCCTTCTTGCTGGAGCCGAAGCCGTGCTCCAGGGTGCCGTAGCGCACGACGGGCTTGGTCACCGGGCGGTCCGTGATCCAGGACACCGTCATCTGGGTGCGGGGGTCCGCCCCGAAGGTCAGGTGCAGGCCCTGGACGGGGGGCGCGCCGGAGGAGTCCGCGGTGAGGTGGAAGGCCGGAGCGGCGAGCGGTGCGGCCTGTGCCGTACCCGCCCCCAGCAGGCCGGTGGCGGCGGCGCCCGCCCCCGCGGTCCCGAGCAGCCCCAGCGCGTGACGACGGCTGAGTCCCTCCTGGCCCCCCGCCGATCTGTCCTCTGTCGACTCTGTGTGTGTGGTCATGACGCCCTCCCGACGTGCAGCTGAGCAGACAACGACCGCACCCTGACCCAGCCCAACTGCTGCCACATGAACGCCACATGACCACACGGCCGTCACATGTCAGGCATCAGGCCGACAAGACCAACACCTGCCCGTGCCTTTACCGGAATCCGCCCTGCCCTTGGCCTCCGGGGGCCGGCGACACCCCGGCGGCCGTGCGCCGGTCGGGGCAGGGCCGACTTGTAGCATGCTGGTCCGACCCTGGAGGACATCGATGCACGCCGGTGACCACGCCGACTCCCTTGACCGGGCGACGAAGGAGTTCATCGCGGCGCGTCCGCAGCTCTTCGGCATCGCCTACCGCGTGATCGGCAGCGCCGCGGAGGCCGAGGACATCGTCCAGGAGGCGTGGGTGCGGTGGCAGAACACCGACCGTGCCGGTGTCCGGGAGCCGGCCGCCTTCCTGGCCACGGTGACCGCCCGGCTGGCGATCAACTTCACGCAGTCGGCCCGGGTGCGCCGGGAGTCGTACGTCGGCCCCTGGCTGCCCGAGCCCGTCGACACGAGCGCGGATCCGCAGCTGGGCGCGGAGCGCTCGGAGGCGCTCGACATGGCGGTCCTCTTCCTGCTGGAGAAGCTGAACCCGGTGGAGCGGGCCGCGTACGTGCTGCGGGAGGCGTTCGACTACACGTACCGGCGGATCGCGGACATCGTGGAGACGAGTGAGGCCAATGCCCGCCAGCTGGTGAGCCGGGCCCGCAAGCGGCTGGCGGCGGAGCGCCGGGAGCCGGTCGGCTCGGCCGAGCACCGGCGCTTTCTCGAGGTGTTTCTCGCCGCGGCGCAGAACGGCGATCTGCCGGTGCTGGAGGAGGTCCTCACCGAGGACGTGGTCAGCTACGCCGACGGTGGCGGAATCCGCGGGGCGTCGAAGATCCCGGTGTTCGGGCGGCCGCACGTCTCCAAGTACCTTGTCGCCTTCGCCCCGCGCTTCTGGC
This sequence comes from Streptomyces sp. GbtcB6, assembly GCF_019091475.1. Lineage (NCBI taxonomy): Bacteria > Bacillati > Actinomycetota > Actinomycetes > Kitasatosporales > Streptomycetaceae > Streptomyces > Streptomyces sp. GbtcB6. Next base: position 3,918 of record NZ_JAGXJL010000055.1, read on the forward strand.
CGCAGGCTCAGGTGCGCTGGGTCGAGGCCAACGGCAGGCCGGCCGTCCTGGTCTCGGCCTCGGGGACCGCGGTGGCCCTGCTGTCCGCCGACGTGTCGGCGCGCGGCATCGAACGCCTCATGTGGGTGATGAACCCCGCCAAGCTGGCTCCCTACGTGGCGTCGCTGGACGGGTGAGGCTCCCGTTCTCACCTCTTCTCGGGCCGCGTGTCACACGCGAGGAGGCTGCCCGGTCTCTTCGAGTGGAAGCACCAGAGAGATCCCGAGAGGAATTCCGTCATGAAGGTCGTAGTGATCGGTGGCACCGGGCTCATCGGCTCGAAACTGGTTCGCAGGCTCGGCGAGCAGGGGCACGAGGCGGTGGTCGCCTCGCCGAGCACCGGCGTCGACACCCTCACCGGCGAGGGCCTCGCCGAGGTCCTGGAGGGCGCCCCGGTCGTGGTCGACGTGTCCAACTCCCCGTCGTTCGACGACCAGGCCGTCATGGACTTCTTCCGCGCCTCCACGGCGAACCTCCTCAAGGCGGAGGCCGAGGCGGGTGTGCGGCACCATGTGGCGCTGTCCGTGGTGGGTACCGACCGGCTCCAGGGGAGCGGGTACTTCCGGGCCAAGCAGGTCCAGGAAGAGCTGATCAAGGAGTCCGGCATCCCCTACTCCATCGTCCACGCGACGCAGTTCTTCGAGTTCGCGAAGGGGCTCGCCGACGGGGTCACCGAGGGCGACACCGTGCGCCTGCCCGCCGGCCGGATCCAGCCCATCGTCTCCGACGACGTGGCCGCGGCCGTGGGACGCGCCGCGGTCGGCGCCCCGGTGAACGGCGTGGTGGAGGCGGCCGGCCCGGAGGCGTTCGAGCTGGAGGAGTTCATCCGCATGGGACTCGCCGCCCAGAACGACTCCCGCAAGATCGTCACGGACCCGCGGGCGACGTACTGGGGTGCCGAGCTCCAGGAGGACACACTCCTGCCGGGCCCGGACGCACACCTCGGCGAGGTCCGGTTCGCCGACTGGCTCGCCCGGCAGCAGTAGGCCGCGCAGGGGCCCGGCGCGCACGCCGGGCCCCTTCCCTCCGTGCTCCCCTGCCTACGACGCGCCGACCAGCACCACGGTGACGCAGATCGCCATCGCCGCGGTGATCAGGAGCATGGCGGTCAGCGTTCCGCGCAGCCAGTGCCCGAAGCGGGCCTGATGCCGCCGTTCCACCGCGCTGACGCTGGCGGCGATGTGCTCGGTCACCATGTGGGCCACGTAGGTCTGTTCCTGGAGATACCAGCGCTCGATGTCCGACTTCTGCTCCCGCGTCAGCCCCGGTTCGCGTGCGACGAAGTCCGAGACGCGTCGGCGTGCCGCTCGTAGATGGGCCTGCTGGTACAGGAAGTCCTGGATGTCGGTCAGGCCGCGGGCGGCCTCCTCGCTCGTGTCCATGGTGTGCTCCACAGGTGAGGCGGCGGCTGTCCGGCCGGTCGCTGTGGTGCTCGGGCGCGGTGTACGCGCGTCAGCGCCGAAAGGGAGAGCAGCGCGCACGAACGTATCGAGCCGGGACTGGTCGGGGCCGGCGGTCTCGCGAACGCCGTGGCTGGAGCTGGAACTGGAGCTGGAGCTGGAGCTGGAGCAAACGGTGCGAAAGACCAGCGTGGCAAGTTCCGCACGCGGCCGCAAGGGTGTCGGCATGGCGTGATCCCGCGCGCTGCCGCCAGTCGCCTCCACCGGCTGGGCAGGGCCACCTCAAGACGGAGAGATTATCTCCACTTAGGCCTCTGCGGAAGCCTCCGGAGGGCCGCACTTCTCCCCGCTCTGCGGACCTTGACAGCCCCGCGCGCACTTCTCAGACTACCGACCATTCGGTCGATTACTCATGGCCATGGTGCAGCTCAGACGGAGATCCCCCCATCGCAAGGAACCCGTATGACGAAGAGCAAGGCCCGTTGCAGGTTAGGCTCGTCCCGCACCGTCTCGGTGCTGACGGGCAGTTCGGCCGCGCTGCTGCTGGTGGCGGCAGGACAGACGGCGACCGCGACCGCACAGCCCCTCGCGTGGCAGCCGCCCGCGGCCTCGTACGCGGTGAGCCAACCCGTGCACACCACGGTGACCATGGACGACGGTGTGCGGATCGCCGTCGAGATCGTCTACCCGACGGACCCGGACACCGGAGAGCGCGCATCCGGCACGTTCCCGGTGCTGCTGACCCAGAACCCGTACGGCACACAGCGCTCCGACCCGGCGGACAACGGCGCCTACTTCGTCCGGCGGGGCTACGTCTACGTGGCCTCGGCGGTCCGGGGCACGGGGGACTCCGGCGGACAGGTCGACTGGTTCGGTGACCGGCAGGGCGAGGACGGCGCCGCGCTGGTCGACTGGGCGGCCCACACCCTGCCGGGGTCCGACGGCAAGGTGGGTCTGGAGGGCTGCTCCTATCTCGGGGTGAACCAGTGGTTCACGGCGGCGGCCGTGGGCAAGGACTCCCCGCTCAAGGCCATCGCGCCGTTCTGCACCGACTCCGACTTCTACAACGACCTGACGGCCAACGGCGGCATCCCCACCTCCTTCGTGGCCGGCATCGGCCGGGCCGAGCCCCGCGGTCCCGAGGACGATCCGGCCACCGACCCGCAGTCCGTGACCGTCGCCCAGCAGGCCGACGGCGGCTCACGCGCGTACGACGACGCGTACTGGCAGGAACGGAACGTCCAGAAGCTCATGCCGCGGATCGTGCGCAACGGCATTCCGGCGCTCAGCGAGGCCGGGTGGCAGGACCTGTTCCCCGGCGGGAATCTCGGCGCCTACGTGGCCGCCCAGAGCGCCTACTTCGGCCGGCCGTCGACCGCTCCGGTCAGGGCGGGCGAACCCGTCACCGGCCGGTACCAGGCGATCGTCGGCCCCTGGACCCACGGCGAGCACGTCGACGAGGCCGCACTGGAGGCCATCCGGCTGGAGTGGTTCGAGACCTGGCTCAAGGACGCACCGACCGGCATGGCCGACACGTCGACGCCCCTGCACCTCTTCGAGAACGGTGCCGGCTCCTGGACCGACAGCGCCGCCTGGCCGCTGTCACCGCGGGCCCGGACCTACTACCTCGGCAACGGGTCCCTCACGGCGGCCAGGCCGGCCGGGCAGGGGGACGACCGGCTGTCCTGGGCCGCGTCCAGCACCTCGGACGACACGCTGACCTACACCACCGCCCCGCTCACCGAGGCGGCACTGCTCGACGGTCCGGCCGATGTCACCGTCTACGCCGAGGCGACCACGACCGAGACCGAACTGTCGGCGACGCTGAGCATCGTCGCGCCGGACGGAACGGTGACCAAGCAGGCCGACGGCGTGCTGCTGGGCAGCCAGCGGGCCGTGGACACCGAGCAGAGCTGGTACGGCGCGAACGGGACGCTGCTCAAGCCCGGCCACCCCTTCACCCGGGCCTCGCAACGGCCCGTGACCCCCGGCAGGACGACCCGGTACGACATCTCCCTCCTGCCCGGCCTCACGAGGATCCAGGCCGGCTACCGCATCCGCGTCTCCCTCACCAGCGGGCCGCCGGCCGGCTTCCACTACCCGGTCTCCCCCACCCCACGGCAACTGGCCGACCTCGCCGGCGGCGTCTACACGGTCGAGCGTTCGGCGGACGCCGCGTCGTTCGTGAACCTGCCCCTGACGTCCCCCGGCACGGCACACCCGAGCGACAGCTCCTGGGGACCGGCGTCCTGAACGACCGGGCCGCCGCCCTGGTCCCGGTGCCGGGACCAGGGCCGCCGTGTCACATGACTGACAAGAAGCTGTCACACGTGGACCGGAATGCGGGTTCGCCCACCCCCGTTCTGACTGGCACGGCAGTTGAAGAGCCTCGCCCGACGAAAGAGGACGCATGACGACTGAGGCCACCACGACGGATCTCCAGGTCTTCACCGAGAGCTGGCAGGACTGGCACCGCGCCCAGGAGGCCCGGATCTCCGACCCGCACGGGTTCCTGGCCATCACCGGTCTGCACTGGCTCGACGACCGGCCGCAGCGCTTCCCCGACGCTCCCGGCGCCTGGCGCACCGGATCCGAGGGAGTCGTCGTCACCCTGGACGACGGGGAGGAACTGGTCGTCGACGGAACGCCGGTGCGGGGTGAACACCGCTTCGGCGTGCTGCCCGAGCGAGGCGGCGTCGACGCGGTCTGGGGCGACGCCGTCATCGAGGTCGCCAAGCGCGGCGGCAACGACATCGTGCGCCCCCGGCACCCGGACGCCCCGCTGCGCACCGCCTTCACCGGAACACCCGCCTACGCTCCCGACCCGCGCTGGGCCGTGACGGGCCGGTACGTCCCCTTCGACGACCCGCGGCCGACCACCGTGGGCGCCGCGGTGGAGGGCCTCGAGCACGTGTACGACGCCCCGGGCCGGGTCGAGTTCGAGCTGGAGGGGCGGCAGCTGGCCCTGACCGCGTTCCCGGGACGCGGTCCCGGCGGGCTGACGGTGCTGTTCACCGACGCGACCTCCGGGGTCACCACCTACGCCGCCAACCGGGTCCTGACCGTCGGGCCGCCCGCCGCCGACGGCACGGTGGTCCTGGACTTCAACCGGGCCGCGAACCTGCCGTGCGCCTACACGGACCTGGCCACCTGCCCGCTGCCGCCGGCCGAGAACCGGCTGCCGGTGGCCGTCGAGGCCGGTCAGAAGATCCCGCGCGAGCGCGGCGGTTCCTGACCCGGGCGGCCGTACCGATGGGGCGGCGGGCCCCGCTCCCCGCCGCCCGGGCGGCAGCGGCTCGGCACGCATGATCCACGGAGCTACGATGTGCCCATGGCCGAGCGTTCCCCGGAGAGCACGTCGAAGGACGGCGAGCGCCCGCTGCGGCGCGACGCCGCCCGCAACCGGGAACGGATCCTGCTGGCGGCGCGGGAGGTCTTCGGCCGGCGCGGGCTGGGGGTGACCCTGGACGACGTGGCCAAGCACGCCGGAGTCGGCGTCGGCACGATGTATCGCCGCTTCCCCACCAAGGAGGCCCTGGTACGGGCCGTGTTCGAGCAGGACCTCGCGATGCGGCAGGAGTCCGCGGAGCAGGCCCTCGCCCATCCCGATCCCTGGCAGGGGCTCGTCGACTTCCTCATGACGATGGCGGCGGACCTCGCCGAGAACCGCGGTCTGCACGAGGTCATCATGCTGGGGAGCCACAGTTCCGAGCCCATGGAGACGACCCGCGGGGGCATGCTCCCCTACTTGGAGGCGCTGATCCACCGGGCCCAGGACAGCGGGCAGCTGCGGCCGGAGGTGACCGCCTCCGACATCCCCGTCATCCAGCAGATGCTCAGCGCCGCCGCCCAGTTCACCCAGGGCCGCCGGCCCGACATCTGGCGCCGTTACATCGAGATCCTCCTGAACGGCCTGCGACAGCGTCCCGACGACCCTCCGCTGACGACACCCAGCCTGAGCAACGAGCTGGTGGAACAGGTGATGGGCCTGGTGCGGCCCGCACCGGCGCGGGACTAGCCACAGGACGGGGGGCGGGCCTGCCACAGGTCCCGGTGGCTACGCCGGCGCGCGGGCGGTCCAGGGCCGCGACGGGCGTGGCCGGGTTCCGGCGGGGCGGTACGCCGTGGTCGGTCAGCTGTCGTAGTCGACCGTCAACGACTCGGAGACCGGGTAGGACTGACAGGTCAGGACGTAGCCGGCGTCCACCTCGGCGGGTTCCAGGGCGTAGTTGCGGCGCATGTCGGCCTCGCCGTCCGTGATGCGGGCCCGGCAGGTCCCGCACACGCCGCCCTTGCAGGCGAAGGGCAGGTCCGGGCGGATGCGGGCGGCGGAGTCGAGGATGGTGCGCCCGCGCGGGAGCCGTGCGGTGGTGGAGCGGCCGTCCAGGGTGACGGTGACCTCGCTGGCCGGGCCGGTCGCCGCCGCCTCCTCGTGCCGGACGGGCTCGATCGGTTCGTCGGCGAAGAAGAGTTCCTGGTGGATCCGGTGGGCGGGGACGCCCAGTTCGGCGAGCACCTTCTGCGCGTCGAGGACCATGCCGTGCGGGCCGCACAGCCACCAGTGGTCGGCGCCCTCGATGTCGACCAGGCCGTCGATGAGCGCGCCCAGGCGGTCGCCGTCGAGGCGGCCGGAGAGGAGCTCGGCCTCGCGGGGTTCGCGCGAGAGGACGTGGGCGAGGTGGAAGCGGGTGCGGTACTCGTCCTTCAGATCGGCCAGTTCGTCGGCGAACATCACGGTGTCGGTACGGCGGTTGCCGTAGAACAGCGTCACCTTCGAGCGGTCGTCGGCGGCCAGGACCGACTCGGCGATGGACATCATGGGGGTGATGCCCGAGCCGGCCGCGATGAGCACATGGTGGCCGGGCACCGTGAGGTCGGGGGTGAAGGCTCCGGTCGGGGCCATGACCTCGATGGTGTGGCCCGGCCTTACCTCGTGGACCAGCCAGGAGGAGAAGAGTCCGCCGGGCACCTCGCGGACGCCGATGCGGGGCGCGGTGCCGGCCGGCGAGCAGATCGAGTAGGAGCGCCGCTCGTCGCGCCCGTCGACCTCGCGGCGAAGGGTGAGCGACTGGCCGGGGCCGAAGGCGAACTCCTCCGCCAGGGCGGCGGGGATGTCGAAGGTCACCGCCACCGCGTCCTCGCACAGCGGCTGGACGGCGGCGACGCGCAGGGGATGGAAGGCAGGGCGGCGCCGGCGGGCTGTCGTCGCGGGGGCACCGGCGGTCGGTGCCGTCAGCTCTGCCATCAGATCTCCTTGACGTACTCGAACGGCTCCTGGCAGCTGAGGCACCGCCACAGCGCCTTGCAGGAGGTGGCCGCGAACCGGGAGGTCTCCTCGGTGGCGGCCGATCCGCAGCGGGGACACGGAACCGTGCGCCGGGTCGGCGACAGATCCAGCGGAACGGGACCCGCGGAGCGCCGCGGTGCCCTGTTGGGCGGTGCGATGCCGTGTTCGGCGAGTTTGCGGCGTCCTTCGGGGGTGATCCAGTCACTGGTCCACGGCGGGTCGAGGACCGTGCGGATCGCCACTCGGCCGAAGCCGGCGTCCCGCAGGCGGGCGGCGACCCCGGCGCGCATCTCGGCCATGGCGGGGCAGCCCGAGTAGGTCGGGGTGAGGTCGGCGACCACCGTCCCGTCCGGCTCGACGGTGACGTCCCGCAGCACACCGAGGTCGGCCAGGGTGAGCATGGGAAGTTCCGGGTCGGGCACCTGTTCGGCGATGTGCCGGGCCCGCCGGACGTCGGTCAGGACGGTCACCATGTCGCCTCCGGGTGGGCGCGGGCCACGCTCTGCAACTCGGCAAGGAGCGGGGTGAGATGCCCGGTGTGCCCGCCGTCGCGGCCCTGGCCGGGCAGCGGCGTGACCACCGGCATGGGGAGTCCGGCGGCGTCGAGTACCTGGTGGAGATCCGCCAGCACCGCGTCGCGCACGTCGTGGGCGGCGAACAGTTCCTCCCAGTACGGGGCCTGCGCCTCCAGGGCCGTCAGCATCCGCGCATGCGACTCCTCCGTGCCGTCTCCCAGGCGTACGACCCACTCGGCGGCGTACTGCCGGTGGTAGGTCAGCTCCTTGACGCCCTTGGCCGCGATCGCCGCGAGCACCGGGTCGGGCGCGGAGGCCAGTTCGGTGAAGTGGGCGAGCCGCCAGCTGGCGAACACCAGGAGCCGCAGCACGGAGAAGGCGAAGTCGCCGTTGGGGAGTTCGACGAGGCGTACGTTGCGGAAGTCGGCGGCGTCCCGGAAGTAGGCGTAGGCGTCCTCCGTGCGGCCGGTGCCGTCGGTCTGGCCGGCGCGGGAGTAGAGCAGGCGGGCCTGACCGAGCAGGTCGAGGCCGATGTTGGCCAGCGCCACCTCCTCCTCCAGCTCGGGGGCGCGGGTGACCCATTCGGCGAGCCGCTGGGCCAGGACCAGGGCGTCGTCGCCGAGCGCCAGGCAGTCCGCGGCCAGTGCGGCGGTGTCGAGGCCCTCGGGTACGGCGGTGTCGACGCCGTACAACGGGTCCTCGAAGCCGGTGCCGAACGCCCAGCGCGCGTCGCTGTCGTCGTGGCCCTCGGCCAGGCTCAGGTAGACGTGGTCGTCGCTCATCACCGGCTCCTAGATGTGCGGGACATCGTCGGGGATGTCGTAGAAGGTCGGGTGCCGGTAGACCTTGTCGGCGCTGGGGGCGAAGAAGGGGTCCTTCTCGTCCCGGGTGGAGGCGGCGATGTACTCGGAGCGCACGGCCCAGATGCTGACGCCCTCGTTGCGCCGGGTGTACAGGTCGCGGGCGTGAGTGAGGGCCATCTGGTCGTCCGCCGCGTGCAGCGATCCGACGTGGACGTGGTTCAGGCCGCGCTTGCCGCGGATGAAGATCTCGTACAGGGGCCAGTTCTCGGAGTCGCTCATGCCACTGCCTCCTCGCGGGCTCGGGCGGCCTGCTTGGCGGCGTGGGCGCTGGCGGCCGCACGCACCCAGGCACCTTCCTCGTGGGCGGCCCGCCGGCGCTCGATCCGCTCCGTGTTGCACGGGCCGTTGCCGCTGATGACTTCCTTCAGCTCGCTGAAGTCGGGGGTGCCGAAGTCGTGATGGCCGCGCTCCTCGTTCCAGCGCAGCTCGGGGTCGGGCAGGGTCACGCCGAGCTTGGCGGCCTGCGGCACGGTCATGTCGACGAAGCGCCGGCGCAGTTCGTCGTTGCTGTGCCGCTTGATCTTCCAGGCCATCGACTGGGCGGAGTTGGGCGAGTCGTCGTCGGGCGGGCCGAACATCATCAGGGAGGGCCACCACCAGCGGTCCACCGCGTCCTGCACCATCTCCCGCTGGGCGTCGGTGCCGCGCATCATGGTCATCAGCAGTTCGTAGCCCTGCCGCTGGTGGAAGGACTCCTCCTTGCAGATCCGCACCATCGCGCGGGCGTAGGGGCCGTACGAGCTGCGGCACAGCGGCACCTGGTTGCAGATGGCCGCGCCGTCGACGAACCAGCCGATGACACCGACGTCCGCGTAGCTGAGCGTCGGGTAGTTGAAGATCGACGAGTACTTCTGGCGGCCTTCGAGGAGGCGCTCGGTGAGGTCCGCGCGGTCGGCGCCCAGGGTCTCGGCGGCCGAGTACAGGTACAGGCCGTGGCCGGCCTCGTCCTGGACCTTGGCGAACAGGATCGCCTTGCGGCGCAGCGAGGGCGCCCGGGTGATCCACTCGCCCTCCGGCTGCATGCCGATGATCTCCGAGTGCGCGTGCTGGGCGATCTGCCGGATCAGCGTCCTGCGGTAGCCCTCCGGCATCCAGTCGCGCGGCTCGATCCGCTGGTCACGCGAGATCGTCGCCTCGAAACGGGACTCCAGATCGTGCTCGGCGTCCCTTCCGGCCGCTTCAGTCATCTCCACCAACTCCCAACCGACCATTCGTTCGGTTCATCATAAGGTGCGCCCTCCCCGGTCTGGCAAGGGTCTGCGCCGATCAGTGCGGTGAGCAGCACGGCTGCCGTGTACCGAAGGGGAACACCGCAGAGGGGCACCGCACCGCACCGGCCCACCGCGGTCACCATGTGTAGAAACCCTGCCCCGTCTTGTGTCCGAGTTCGCCGCGGGCCACCTTGTCGCGCAGCAGCTGCGGCGGTGCGAAGCGGTCGCCGAGGGTCGTGTGCAGGTACTCGGCGATGGCGAGCCGTACGTCGAGTCCGACCAGGTCGGTCAGGCGCAGCGGGCCCATGGGGTGCTTGTAGCCGAGCCGCATGGCGTCGTCGATGGCCTCGGGCCCGGCGACCCCCTCCTCGACCATGCGGATCGCCTCCAGCCCCAGGGCCAGGCCGAGGCGGCTGCTGGCGAAGCCGGGCGAGTCCTTGACGACCACGTCCTGCTTGCCCAGCGCCCTGGTCCATTCCAGGGCGGCCGCGACGGTGCGCGGGGCGGTGCCGGGGGCGACGACGATCTCGACGAGCGCGGAGGCGGGCACCGGGTTGAAGAAGTGCATCCCGAGGAAGCGGTCCGGGCGCCGGAGGACGGCGGCCAGGTCGGTCACCGACAGGGAACTGGTGTTGGTGGCCAGCACGGTGGTGTCGCCCACGGCCTCCTCGGCGGCCTTCAGGAGCCGGGCCTTGAGCGCAGCGTCCTCGGGTACGGCCTCCACGACCAGCTCGGCCTCCGGCGGCAGGGCCGCCACCGTGGGTACGACGGTCACCCGGCCGGCCACCTGCTCCGCGGCCTCTGCCAGATGTCCCCGCTCCGCAGCCCGCCGCAGGCTGCCGCCGATCCGCTCCAGCGCCGCGGCGGCGGCCTCCGCCCCGCTCTCCACCACGGTGACGGCCGAGCCGGCGGTGGCGAAGGACTGGGCGATCCCCGCGCCCATGCGGCCGCCGCCGATGACCGCGACGGTCCTGGGTGCCGACGTCATGCGCGGCTCCTCTCCTGCTCCGGGTTCTCCGACGTGTTCTTGTTCTTCGACGCGCTCTCGAACGTGTTCTTCGACGCGTTCTTCTCCAGGAAACGCGTCATGCGGTCCCTCTTGTCCTGGCCCTCGAAGAGCACGGCCTGTGCCAGGTCGTCGGCGACGGGGTGGGCGCCGGGCGAGTCGACGACGAGCTTCGTCAGCCGCAGGGCCGTGGCCGAGGACCGAGCCATCCGGTCGAGCAGCGCGTGGGCCGCCGCCGGCAGCTCCTCGGCGGGAACGACGTCGATGACCAGGCCCGCGGCGAGCGCGGCCGGCGCGTCGAGATTGCGGCCGGCGAGCAGGATCTGCTTGGCGACCGACTCCCCGACCAGTTCCGGCAGCCGCCAGCAGGCGCCGGCCGCCGCGAGGATGCCGAGACCGGGCTCGGGATTGCCGAAGACCGCACCGGGGCCGGCGATCCGCAGGTCACAGGCGTAGGCCAGCTCGGCCCCGCCGCCCAGGGCCCAGCCCTCGACGGCGGCCAGGGTGGGCATGGGCAGCCGCCGGACGCGTTCGAACAACCGGCTGTTGATGCCCTGCAGCGCCTGCTCCCGGCCGCGCTCCAGCAGTTCGGCGATGTCGGCGCCGCCCGCGAAGACCCCGCCGTGGCCGGTCAGGAGCAGCAGCTTGGGATCCCGCTCCAGCCGCTCGCAGACCTGGTGCAGTTCGCTGATCATCCGGCCGCTGATGGCGTTGCGGGCCTCGGGCCGGTGCAGGGTGACGACGACCCGGTCGGCGCGCTCCTCGACCAGCAGGGTGTCGTACGACATGCTCACACCCGCTCCACGAGCAGCGCGACGCCTTGGCCCACGCCGACGCAGAGCGTGGCCAGGCCGCGGCGGCCGTTCTCTCTTTCGAGGCGGCCGAGCAGGGTGAGCAGGATGCGGGCGCCGGAGCAGCCGAGCGGATGACCGAGGGCGATGGCCCCGCCATCGGCGTTGACCCTGTCCTCGTCGAGCTTGAGGCGGCGGATCACCGCCAGCGCCTGGACGGCGAAGGCCTCGTTGAGCTCCACGGCGTCCAGGTCGCCGGTCTGCCAGCCGGCGCGGGCCAGGGCCTTCTCGGTGGCGGGGACCGGGCCCAGACCCATGAGGTCGGGCTGCACACCGGCGGAGGCCGAGGCGACGATCCGGGCCCGCGGGGTGAGGCCGTACCGCTCGACCGCCTCGGCACTCGCGACCACCAGGGCCGCCGCGCCGTCGGACAGCGGCGAGGAGGAGCCCGCCGTGACGACACCGTCCGCGCGGAAGACGGTGCGCAGGGAGCCCAGCTTCTCCAGGGTGGTCGAGGGGCGGGGACCCTCGTCCCGGGTGACCTCGCCGTCGCGCACCGGTACGGACACGATCTCGCGGTCGAAGCGGCCCGCCTCCTGGGCGGCCACGGCCCGCTGGTGGCTGCGGAGGGCGAAGGCGTCGGAGTCGGCGCGGGTGATGCCGTCGAGGGCGGCGACCTCTTCCGCGGTCTCGCCCATGGAGAGCGTGACCTTGACCGCCCCGGGTCCGGCGTCCCCGGGCACGGCGCGGTCGGCGGCGGTGAAGCGCGGGTTGGTGAACCGCCAGCCCAGGGCGGTGTCGTACACCTGCCCCGGCTTGGCCCACGGGGTGCCGGGCTTCTCCATGACCCAGGGCGCCCGGGTCATGGACTCCACTCCCCCGGCGATCACGAGGTCCGCCTCGCCGGCCCGGATCGTCTGGGCCGCGGAGGCCACGGCGGTCAGGCCCGACGCGCACAGCCGGTTGACGGTGTAGCCGGGCACGGTGTGCGGCAGTCCGGCGAGCAACACCGCCATCCGGGCCACGTCCCGGTTGTCCTCGCCGGCCTGGTTGGCCGCGCCGAGGATCACCTCGTCCACGGCCTCGCCCGGGATCCCGGCGCGCCGGACGGCCTCGCCGACGACGAGGGCGGCGAGGTCGTCGGGCCGTACGGCTGCCAGGGCGCCGCCGTGGCGGCCCTGCGGGGTGCGGGCCCCGTCGATCAGGTAGACGTCGGGCATCGGGCGGTCTCCTCGGCTTCGGGGTGGACGGGTCGCCGCGGCTTCGGGACGGCACAGCCGCCGGTGGCGAAGACGGCGTCGGGCAGGGTGGCGCGGGCGCTTCCGCGGCCTGCGGTCCACCTCTTGACATGCAGGTGTGTTGCTGGATTACCTTGGCCGAACCGCACGCTAACCGAATGTTCGGTCGGTTCACAAGGTGGTGGAAATGACGACCCAGGTACCCGGGACGACACCTGGCCCCGTCGAGACGATGTTCGCCGCGGACGAGGCGTCCCGGCGGCTGGGAATCGAGTTGCTGGAGCACGGCGAGGGGACGGCCGTGCTGCGGATGACCGTGACCGCCTCGCAGGTCAACGGACACCGGATCGCCCACGGCGGGCATGTGTTCCTGCTCGCCGACACGGCGTTCGCCTGTGCCTGCAACAGCCACGGTCCGGTGACCGTCGCCGCCGGCGCCGACATCGACTTCGTCGCGCCCGCGTACGAGGGCGACGTGCTGGTCGCCACCGCGCGGGAGCGCGTCCGGTTCGGCCGCAGCGGTGTCTACGACGTGAGTGTCGTGCGCGGCGACGAGGTGATCGCGGAGTTCCGCGGCCGCAGTCGCACCCTCCGCACGCAGAATGAGGAGCCGCAATGAGCAGCGAAGTGACCGTGTCCGGGCCCAGGGGCAGCCGCCGGGGAGAGCCGCTTCCCGAGGCACTGCTGGACGACGCCGAGCGGATGTCCCGCGAGGAGCTCCGGGCGCTCCAGCTCACCAGGCTGCGCACGACGCTGCGGCACGCGTACGACAACGTGGAGCTGTACCGCAAGAAGTTCGACGCGGCCGGGGTGCGCCCGGACGACTGCCACACCCTCGCCGACCTCGCCCGCTTCCCCTTCACGACCAAGGCGGACCTGCGGGACACCTACCCCTTCGGCATGTTCGCGGTGCCGATGTCCGAGGTGCGGCGTGTGCATGCCTCCAGCGGTACCACCGGCCGCCCCACCGTGGTCGGCTACACCGACAACGACCTGTCCATGTGGGCGGACGTCGTCGCCCGTTCCATCCGGGCCGCGGGCGGCCGCCCGGGCCACAAGGTCCATGTCTCCTACGGCTACGGCCTGTTCACCGGCGGTCTGGGCGCCCACTACGGCGCCGAACGCGCCGGCTGCACCGTGATCCCCGCCTCCGGCGGCATGACCGCCCGCCAGGTCCAGATCATCCAGGACTTCAAGCCCGAGATCATCATGGTCACGCCCTCCTACATGCTCACCCTCCTCGACGAGTTCGAGAAGCAGGGCATCGATCCCCGCTCCACCTCCCTGAAGGTCGGCATCTTCGGCGCGGAGCCGTGGACGGAGGAGATGCGCCGCGAGATCGAGGAGCGCCTGGACATCCACGCGGTCGACATCTACGGGCTGTCCGAGGTCATCGGCCCCGGGGTCGCGCAGGAGTGCGTGGAGACCAAGGACGGGCTGCACGTCTGGGAGGACCACTTCTACCCGGAGGTCGTGGACCCGCTGGGCGACGAGGTGCAGGCCGAGGGCGAGAGCGGCGAGCTGGTCTTCACCTCGCTCACGAAAGAGGCGCTGCCGATCATCCGCTACCGCACCCGGGACCTGACCCGGCTGCTGCCCGGTACGGCGCGTCCCGGGTTCCGCCGCATCGAGAAGATCACCGGCCGGTGCGACGACATGATCATCCTTCGGGGGGTCAACGTCTTCCCCAGCCAGGTGGAGGAGATCGTGCTGCGAACGCCGGGAGTGGCCCCGCACTTCCAGATCCAGATCAGCCGGCGCGGACGGATGGACCACATGACGGTCCGGGTGGAGGCACGGCCGGACGCCGGCCCCGCCGACCGTGAGGCCGCCACCAGGACCATCGCCCAGGGCATCAAGGACGGCGTCGGGGTCACCGTGGAGGTCGCCGTCGTCGAACCGGAGACCCTGGAGCGCTCGGTCGGCAAGCTCCGCCGGGTGAAGGACCTGCGCAAGCCCTAATGCGCTGGCGGGCGGACGGCCGGGGTGCCTACCGTCCTCCCCATGAGCGAACTCCAGTTGCTCCGCCCGGAACACCTTCCGGCACTGCTCGCCTTCGAGCAGGAGAACCGCGCCTATTTCGCGGCGACCATCCCTGATCGCGGCGACGACTACTTCGCCCGGTTCGACGAGCGGCTCCGGGCGCTGCTGGCTGAGCAGGAGGCCGGGATCTGCTACTTCCATGTGCTGGTCGACGCCGCGGGCGAGGTGCTGGGGCGGGTCAATCTGGTGGACGTCGAGGACGGCGGCGCCGACCTGGGCTACCGGATCGCGGAGCGGGCCGCCGGGCAGGGCCTCGCCACCGCGGCCGTGCGCGAGGTGAGCCGGCGTGCCGTCGACCCTTACGGCCTGACCACCCTGCGGGCCGCCACCACCCTCGACAACACGGCGTCCCGAGCCGTCCTGGCCCGGACCGGATTCACGGTGACCGGTGAGACACGGCTGTCCGGCCGGCCGGGGCTGACGTATGTGCGCCGTCTCCAGCCGTAGGCCTCCACGGGAGCCCTGAGTGCTTCGCTGGCCTTGCCGCGATGCGCCGACCTTCGTCCGCGCCGCCGTCGTGGCTGGTCGCGCGCACGCGGCGGTAGCCGCACATGCAATACAGCCCCGCGCCCCTTCGGGGCGCTGCCGAGCGGCCGCCGAGTTCACCCAACCTGCTCAGGCATGTCCCAGCAGAGTACGACAGGCCGCCTGCTTCACGGCGGCCGCGGCGCTCGTGGACACCGCGGCCGCCGTGGAGTCGGTCAGCCGGTCACCGGCCTGCCGCGGCCCCAGGCCCAGGCGAGGCGGTCGGCGCCGGACTGGTTGGTGGTGGCCAGCCAGGGCCGTGACGCGTCGCCGATCAGTTTCTGGATGGAGTACGTGTCGTCGGTGCGCAGGCCCGGCCAGTACACCGAGCCCATGCCGAGCTTGCGGAAGGTGTCCGTGTCGGCCTGGATGAAGTTGACGGAGTTGTCGTCGGGAGCGGGCTTGTCGTAGTCGAGGCCCGTGGTCATCGGGGCGCCGAACTCGTCGGCGACCGTGCGGTTCGCGCAGTCGCCGAGCCGCTCCTTCAGGTCGGCCACCCACTGGTCGTAGGTGGCGTAGCTCTTCCAGAAGCCGTAGTGGTGGAGGGAGAGGTAGGTGCCCTTCAGGCGCGGGTCGGCGCAGACGGTGGTGACGTGGTCGTTGTAGCCGGCGCCGCTGACGAAGACGCGGTCGTGCGGCACGGACGGGTAGGTCGCCAGCCACTTCGCCGCCAGGTCGGCCCACTCGGCGTCGGTGTAGCCGTGCGGCTCGTTCATCGGCTCGAAGTAGACGTGCGGGTCGTGCCGGTAGGCCTTCACCACGGTGTCCCACATGGGCCAGTAGGTGGCCTCGTCGTCGATGAAGCCGTCCTTGTTGGCGCCGGTGCCCTCCCAGTAGGAGACGATCACCTTGAAGCCCTGTGCCGAGGCCGCGTCGATGACCCCGCGGTACGACTTCCAGTACGCGCCGTTGACCGTGTACGGGTTGATGGGCAGCCGTACGGTGTTGGCGCCGAGGTTGGCGCGGAAGGCCGCGATCACCCGTGTCGCCTTGGCGTAGGTCTGGGCGTAGCTGTCGGAGAGCGACAGGCCGGACAGGACCACGGGGTCGTCGGCGTAGTTGTCGCGCGGGTCGGCCCAGTTGACGCCCTTGAACTGGCTGGTGCCGTGGCCTGGTGCGGCGGCGGAGGCCGCGGCGGGGCTGCCGGTGAGGGTCGTGGCGCCGACCGCGGCGATCGCGACCGCCGCGAGGGCGGCACGGGTGCGGGGGGCGATACGGGTTCTGGCGGGGGTCTTGCGCATCAACGTGCCCTTTCGGAAGACGGCGGCTCGACGCACGGGCTCGCGGGCCCGACCGCGTGTTTACGTAAACATCGACGCGGCATGTTCACGTGAACATCTCCTCTGCGACCGCGCCGACGGGATCTCCGTCCGGGCTGGTCACGCGGCGATGTTTACGTAAACTCGAAAGCGTCGGAATCGTGGCATCCGCTCCTGCGGCCGTCAAGGTTTCCCGCTCCGTAACATCCGGTGTGCGAAGGAGACTTGAGGGGTGAGGCGATGGACCTGAACGGGCCGGAGCAGCAGGTCACGCCGGCCGCGGGCGGTGCGCGACGGGGCGGGTCGGGGGTGCCCGGCGGGCGCCGCAAGCAGGGTGTCTCCATGGCGGACGTCGCCAAGCTCGCCGGTGTCTCCTCGCAGACGGTGTCTCGGGTCTCCAACGGGCATCCCGGGGTGATCAGCTCCACCCGGGAGCAGGTGCTGGCCGCGATGCGGGAGCTCGGCTACCGGCCCAACAGCGCGGCCCGCGCCCTGCGTTACGGCAGGTTCAACACCATCGGCGTGATCCTGTTCAGCCTGTCCTCCACGGGCAACAGCCGCACTGTGGAGGCGATCGCCACGCATGCCGCGGCCGAGGGCTACGCGATCACGCTCATCCCCATCGACGTGGCCACGCAGGACAACGTGCTGGGCGCCTTCACGCGGATGGGCGAGCTGGCGGTGGACGCCGTCATCGTCATCATGGAGATCCACCTGCTCGACACGGCCACCGTGCAACTGCCGCCCGGTGTCCAAGTGGTGGTCGTGGACTCGGACGCCGGGGACCGCTACAGCGTGGTCGACACCGACCAGGCCGACGGCGCGCGCAGGGCCGTACGGCACCTGCTGGAGCTGGGCCACCGGACGGTGTGGCATGTGGCGGGTCCCGAGTCCTCGTACGCGGCACAGCGCCGTACCCAGGCCTGGCGGGCGGTGCTGGAGGCGGCGGGGTGTCCGGTTCCGGCGCCCCGGCGCGGCGACTGGTCGGCCGAGTCCGGTTATGCGGCCGGGCTGGCGCTCGCCGAAGAGCCGGACTGTACCGCCGTGTTCGCGTCCAACGACCAGATGGCCCTTGGCCTGCTGCGCGCCTTCCACGAACGGGGCCGGTCCGTTCCGGCGGAGATCAGCGTGGTGGGCTTCGACGACACCCCGGACGCGGCCTTCTTCATCCCGCCCCTCACCACCGTGCACCAGGACTTCGCCGAGGTCGGCCGCCGCTGTGTGGAGGGCGTCCTGCGCCAGATCCGCACCCGCGACGACTCCCGCCCCGGCACCGACCTCGTCCCGGCCCGCCTGGTGATCAGGGACAGCACCGCCCCGCCGCGCACGACGTGACGGCGGCCAGGGCGTCGTGGAGGGCCGAGCCGGCCGCCGGGGGGTCGGCCCAGCGGGCGGCGATGTGGCCGTCGGGGCGGACGAGGACCGCGCCGCCGTGCGGACTCAGGCCGTAGGCCTCGGCGTGTTCCCGGGGCAGCGGTTCGACACGCAGCGGCCATCGCCCGGTGGCATGCTGCCGCCAGCGGCCGGGGTCCGGGGTGAGCACGGTGAACCACTCGCCGAACGCGTCGAGTGTGGAACGGTCGGGGCTGAGCCAGTGGTGGGGCATGCGGTGGCCCGGCTCCGCGGTGGGCACGTACTCGGTACCGGACTCGGCCGGGCCGCCGTCATGGCCGAGGACGGCGGCGGAGTCGTACACCGTGCCGAGCACCAGGCCCAGCTGTGCGAAGTACCTTTCCGACCAGGGTAGTTCGACCTTCGCCGACGAGCCGCTGCGGAGCTGTTCCTTGCGCAGGTTCTGCACCTGGAGCAGGAGGTGGGTGTTGGCGACCGCCTGGCGGAGGGTCTCGCGGGCCACCGGCCGCCGCTCTGTCTCGTAAGTCTCCAACAGGGCGGGGGCGGCCCAGCCCTGCAGCACGCCGGCCAGTTTCCAGGACAGGTTGTGCGCGTCCGCGACGCCGGCGTTCATACCGAGGCCGCCGATCGGCGGGACGGCGTGCGCGGCGTCGCCGGCCAGCAGCACCCGGCCCCGCCCGAAGCGCTCAGCGACGTACGCGGTCATCGACCAGTGCTGGACCCGCACCACGTCGGCCCGTACCGCGGCACCGGGGCCGAGCGCGTGCGAGACGCGGCCGGACCAGTCTGCCCGCCCGGTGCCCTCGGGAGTGGCGCCGAACCAGGCCCAGCCGCCCTCCGGGTAGAGCGGGGTGAAGGTGCCGAACGCGGTGAAGTAGACCCCGGCGGGCTGGTGCGCGCACCAGCGGGCCAGGTCGGCGTCGAACACGACGGTGGTGTAGTCGCCGAGCGCTCCGGGGCCGGCGGTGGCGATGCCCAGCCGCTCGCGGACGGTGGAGTTCGCGCCGTCGGCGGCGACCACGTACCGGGCCCGGACGCGGGTCTCCGCGCCGTCCTCGGCGTCGACGAGCACGGCGCGGACGCCCTCCGCGTCCTCCTCCAGATCCAGGAGCCCGGTCCCGAACCGCACCTCTCCCCCGGCGGCGGCGAGCAGGGTGGGCTCCAGCCGGTCCTGCGAGGTGACCACGCCGACGACCGGGCTCTCGGCGACCGGGGCCCGCACCCCGACCATCGCGGCGCTGGCGAAGTCCGGGTCGTACAGGGTGTCCCGGAAGCGCACCCGTCCGTACTCGGGTGCGAACGCGTCCGCCGTCACCCCGGCGGCGATCCCGAGCTGCCGGAAGATCTCCATGGACCGCACGTTGACCAGGCGGGACCGGGGAAACGGGGACAGCTCCCGGTGCTTCTCGACCAGCAGGGCCGGCACACCCCAGCGCGCCAGCAGCGCCCGCGCGGTGAGCCCGACCGGCCCCCCGCCGACGATCAGCACCGGCACCTCTGCGTCCGCTCCAGACATGGCTCCATCATCCGGCGCCGGCGGCCGGCCGCAGTCGTCACCCGCGGGCCGCCACCCGAACTAGTACCGAGGCCGGTGGACGGAGTGCGCCGGGCGTGCGGCGGGTCCTCGTACCCTGTTCGATGTGCCTCCTGTCCGCCTGCATCGCGTCGCCGTCCTTGTGCTGGAGGGGGCGAAGCCCCTCGACGTCGGTATCCCGGCGCAGGTGTTCACGACCCGGGCGAGCATGCCGTACGAGGTGCGGGTGTGCGGTGCGGCGCCCGGTCTGGTCACCGGGGGTGACGGGCTGTCGTACCACGTGGCGCATGGCCTCGAAGCGCTGGAGTGGGCGGAGATCGTGTTCGTGCCCGGGTACCGGTTCCCGGACCGGGAGGATCCGCCGCCGGCGGTCGTGGACGCGCTGCTCGCCGCGCACGAGCGAGGGGCCCGGCTGGCCGCCATCTCGACCGGGGCCTTCGCGCTCGCCGCGACCGGGCTGCTCGACGGCAGGCGCGTCACCACGCACTGGCACTACACGCGGGCCCTCGCCGAGAGGCATCCACTGGTCAAGGTCGACGAGAACGTGCTGTTCGTCGACGAGGGCAGCGTGCTGACGTCGGCCGGCGCGGCCTCGGGGATCGACCTGTGCCTGCACATCCTGCGCGGCGACCTCGGCGTGGCCGCCTCCAACCACGCGGCCCGCCGGCTGGTGGCCGCCCCCTACCGCAGCGGCGGTCAGGCGCAGTACGTGCCGCGCAGTGTGCCCGAGCCGCTCGGTGAGCGGTTCGCCGCGACCCGCGAGTGGGCGCTGCACCGGCTCGGCGAGGCGCTCACCCTGGACGCGCTCGCCCGGCATGCGGGGGTGTCGGCGCGTACCTTCTCGCGGCGGTTCGTGGAGGACACCGGGTACACGCCCATGCAGTGGGTGATGCGCGCCCGGATCGACACGGCCCGGGAACTCCTGGAACGGTCGGAGCGGAGCGTGGAGCAGATCGCCGACGACGTCGGTCTCGGCACCGGGGCGAACCTGCGGCTGCACTTCCAGCGGATTCTCGGCACGACGCCGAGCGACTACCGGCGCACCTTCACCAAGGGCGAGTAGCCGAAGGCTCTGCGGGGTTGTGGCGGCTGTGGCGGGATCCTTTCGAACCATGGCGATCTCGCCGCTGTCACGGACAGGCGGGGGCCGCGAACCTGGAGGCGTAGCGAAGGGACACCACTTATGACTCGTATCGCCGTCAACGGATTCGGCCGCATCGGACGCAATGTGCTGCGGGCCCTGCTGGAGCGGGACAGCAGCCTGGAGATCGTCGCCGTCAACGACCTCACGGAACCGGCCGCCCTCGCGCGGCTGCTCGCCTTCGACTCCACGGCCGGCCGCCTCGGGCGCCCGGTGAGCGTCGACGGGGACGTCCTCGTCGTCGACGGCCGGCGCATCAAGGTGCTCGCCGAGCGCGAGCCGGCGCAGCTGCCGTGGGCCGAGCTCGGCGTGGACATCGTGCTGGAGTCGACCGGCCGCTTCACCTCGGCGAAGGCCGCCCGTGCCCACCTCGACGCGGGCGCACGCAAGGTGCTGGTCAGCGCGCCGTCGGACGGTGCCGACGTGACGCTGGCGTACGGCGTGAACACCGACGCGTACGACGCGGAGCTGCACACGATCGTCTCCAACGCCTCGTGCACGACCAACGCGCTCGCGCCGCTCGCCGCCGTCCTCGACGAACTCGCCGGTATCGAGCACGGGTTCATGACCACGGTGCACGCCTACACGCAGGAGCAGAACCTCCAGGACGGCCCGCACCGCGACCCGCGGCGCGCCCGTGCCGCCGGGGTCAACATCGTGCCGACCACGACGGGTGCCGCCAAGGCGATCGGTCTGGTGCTGCCGAACCTCGAAGGCAAGCTGTCGGGCGACTCGATCCGGGTACCGGTGCCGGTGGGCTCGATCGTGGAGCTCAACACGACCGTGTCCCGTGACGTGACGCGCGACGACGTGCTGGCCGCGTACCGCGCGGCGGCGGAGGGGCCGCTCGCGGGCGTCCTCGAGTACTCCGACGACCCGCTGGTGTCGTCGGACATCACCGGCAACCCGGCCTCGTCGATCTTCGACTCGGCCCTCACCCGCGTCGACGGCCGCCACGTCAAGGTGGTCGCCTGGTACGACAACGAGTGGGGTTTCTCGAACCGCGTGATCGACACGCTGGAACTCCTCGCGCGTTAAGGGGTGCTGACCGGCACAGAGCGGTCGGCCGCCGTCCGGCGGCCGACCGCTCTGTGCTGTCGTCAGTACTTCAGTACTTCAGTACTTCAGTACGTCAGCTCGCGGCCCCGGCGGGGTGCGTCGCCGCCTCCGGCGCCGTCTGCGGGGCCCGCGCCGGGCGGATCCCGATGAACGCCACGGCGATCACCGCGGCCACCAGCATCCCGATGCCGCCGACGAGGGCGCAGGTGTGCAGGGCGTCGGTGAAGCTCGCGCCGTAGGCGGCCTGCGCCTGTCCGGTGCTCGCCGGGGTCTTCAGGTGCAGGAAGGCGCCCGCCTGGATGCCGACGTTCGACACCAGTCCGCTCACCTGGCCCTGGTCGGCGGGGCTCAGCCCGGACGCGGCGAGGTGTCCGGGCAGGGTGGCCAGGGTGCGGTGGGTGAGGATGACGCCGAAGACCGCGGGGCCGAGGGCGCTGCCGATCTGGCGGAGCGCGCTGTTGGCCGCGGCGGCGGTGCCCCCGAACCGGTGCGGCAGGGCGTCCATGGCGATGGTGGTGATCGGTGCCATGGCGAGCGCGATGCCGATGCCGAGGACGCCGATGACCAGGGCGGCCTCGCCCGTGCCGGTGTCGGCCTGGAAGGCGTTCATGAGGAGCGCCCCGATCCCGCCGATCACCAGACCGGTGACCAGCAGCAGGCCGGGCGTGGCCCGGTTCATCAGCCGTCCGACCAGCGGGCCGAGCACCACGGTGAAGCCGTTGATGGCGATGAGGCGGATGCCGATGTCCAGCGTCGAGGCGTGGTGGACGAGCCCGAAGTACTCGCTGAGCGCGAAGACCAGGCCGACCTGGGCGAACAGGGTGACGGCCATGACGAGCGCCGCGCCGGAGAACGCCGACGACTTGAAGAGGCGCATGTCCAGCATCGGGCAGGCGGAGCGGAGTTCCACGAGGACGAAGCCGACGGCGCCGAGTGCGGCGGCCACGAAGGCGATCACGACCTGCGCGGACGACCAGCCGGCGCTGCCGCCCTCGATGACGCCGTAGACCAGTCCGGTGATGGCGACGACGGCCAGCAGCTGGCCGGGGATGTCCAGGTGGCGTTCGCGGTCCGAGCGGGAGTCGGTCAGGACGACGGCGCCGATCACGGCCGTGACCACGGCGAGGACGAGCGAGGGCAGGAAGATCCAGCGCCAGCTCGCGTGCGCCACGATCACGCCGTTGACCACCGGGCCGAGGGTCAGTCCGAGGCCGAGGGCGGCCGTCCACAGGGCTATCGCGCGGGCGCGTTTGCGGGGGTCCGGGATGACATGGCCGATCAGGGCGAGTGTGGACGGAAGCAGCGCGGCGGTGCCGACGCCGGTGAGGGCCTGGCCCACACAGACCTGTACGACGCTGCCGGCGGTCAGGCAGACCAGGCAGCCGAGGCAGAACAGCGCGAGCCCGGCGAGATACGTCTTCTTGCGGCCGTACAGGTCACCCACCATGCCGCAGGTCAGCAGCAGGGCCGCGGTCGGCAGGATGAAGGCGTCGGTGATCCACTGCAGGCCCTCGGTGGAGGCGTCGAGTGCCTGTTGCATGACGGGGAGCGCGACGGAGACACCGACGACCGGCAGGTAGGAGACGAAGACCCCGAGGCAGGCCAGCACGATGGTGGCCGTGATGTGCCGGTTGCCGGTGTCGGGCGGCGCGGACGGGGACGAGGCAGGAGAAGGCATGGCCACAGGGCACCTCGGAGCAGTGGAGTGACAGGGCGACGTACGGGGGCGGCGCTGGGGTGACCTGTCGACTCCCGATCGAAGGTTCACCGCGGCTCTGCCGCCGGGCCGACAGCGGGAGCCGCGTCATGTCGGTCCCGGCTGCCGTCCGCGCGGCGCCTGCGCGGCGGGTTCGGCCGGAATCTCCATTGACGGTGAGCCACTTCTGTCGGGGCAAGCGCTACGGACCGTATACCGACGTGCCGCCTGCGGAGATGCCCTTGGGCCTGCAACCTAAGGTGAACGGCGCTGACGCCTGCCCCTTTGCTCGCGGAGGTGCCCTTCTCGGGGACTGCGTGAGACGCGGGCATGCCGTGTGCTGCGTGGTGGCATGCCCGCGTCTCGTGGAAGTACCGGGTGGTTCAGGAAGGGAGGGTCCAGTTCTGGTTGGCGGCTCCCGAGCAGGACCAGATCTGGAGCCGGGTGCCGTTGGCCGAGCTCGGTCCGGTGGCGTCGAGGCACTTGCCCGACTGCGGATTGACCAGGGAGCCGTTCGTGCCGGCCTGCCAGACCTGTGATCCCGTGCCGTTGCAGTCGTACAGCTGCACCTTGGTGCCGTCGGCGGTGCCCGCCCCGGTGACGTCCATGCACTTGCCGAGCGCGGCGAGCGTGCCGGAGCTGCCTACCGTCCAGTTCTGCGCGGTGGTGCCGTTGCAGTCGTAGAGCTGTACGGCGGTGCCGTTGGTGCTGCTCGCGCCCGCCACGTCCACGCACTTGCCGCCGTACCCGTGGATCGGGCCGGTGACGCTCGTGGGCGGGGTGACCGGACCGGACTGGCCGGACGCCCACTTGATCTCCTGGAGCAGGAGCTGGTTCTGCTGGGCGCTCGCGAACGTCGACGACAGTGCGGTGTTGGTCGTGTAGTCCATCGCGTTGTGGCCGAAGTTGTTGTAGACCATCTTGTAGTTGCGGTTGGACCAGACGATCGGGTAATAGCCGCTGTACCAGGTCTGGTTGGGGTCGGTGCCGATCGGGAAGGTGGACGGGGCCATCGAGGCGAGGATGTCGATGGCCGGGTTCTGCCGCAGGTCGTTCTGCCAGCTGTACCACTCGCTCACCGAGGACGTGATGGTGGACGGGAGGTTCGCGGTCGCCGGGTGCGAGGGGTCGTCGATCTGCAGGGTTTCCTGCGTCGGCCCCCAGGTGTTGCTCTTGAAGGTGCCGGTGCCGAGGAACGTGTTGTGGTACCAGGGCCAGTCGCTGGTGTTGTCGTTGTACGCGGAGACGTGGAAGCCGATGAAGCCGCCGCCGCCCGCCACGTAGGTCTGGAAGGCGGACTGCTGCGAGGCGGTGTGGGGATAGTCGTCGAGGAACATGACGACCTGGTAGTTGGCCAGGGTCGAGGCGTTGAGCCGGCTCCAGTCCGTGGTCGCGGTGTACGTGAAGCCGTTCTGCGCGCCGGCCTGCGGGAACCAGGTGTTGGCCTCGTGGTCGAAGCTGATGTGTGCGGCGTCGTACGTGCCGTCGTAGAAGGCGATCACGTTGACGGTGGTGGCGGCGTGCGCGTTGTGGGCGGGGCCGGCCTGGATGCCGAGTACGACCGCGACCAGGGCGAACAGTCTTAACAGGGTGCGGGGCCAGGCGAGGTGCGGGTGGGGGGTGAGCATGCGGGGGCCTTCCTCATACGTGACCGTCGGATACATATGCGGGTGAGCCGCATTGAAGGCCCCGGCGCGCGTACATGTCAATGGTGCAGACCAAGTGCGCACCGGCGGCGGCACCCACCTTGCGCCCTGTGCCACGGTCAGCGGGCCTGCGGCCGCCTTCCCGGCCGGGCGTCCGTGCCCGGAAGGGGATCGAGCAGGCGATGGGGCTCGCGCAGCCCGAGCTCGACCGGATCCGTGTACGCGCCCTCGCCCGGGGTCTCCAGGGAGCTCACCATGACGTCCTGCGGCTCCGGGACCACGTCGCACGCGGCACAGCGTGCGGTGGGGTCGAGCGGCTCGCCGCAGTGTGCATGCGTGAACGTCCGGCGGGGCTCGCGGTCACCGGCCGCATACGCCTCGCCCCAGGCGCGCAGGGCGTACAGCGGCGGCCACAGCGTCTTCCCCTTGTCCGTCACCTCGTACAGCCGGCGCCCGCCGTGCTCCGGGTCGGGCCGGCGTTCGAGCAGGCCTGCGTCGACCAGGGCGGCCAGCCGGGCGCTCAGCACGGACCGGGGCGCGCCGAGGTGCGCGGAGAAGTCGTTGAAGCGGCGGACACCGTAGAAGGCGTCGCGCATCACCAGCAGCGTCCAGCGCTCACCGACCACCTCGAGTGCGCGCGCCAGCGGGCAGTCCTGATTCGTGTAAGTGCTGGGCAACACTCCGCCATGGAACCACAGCGGGCACCTCGGGTCCATTGACTGGATCCAGTGGGGCGCACGGGATCAGGGCGGCCGCGGACTACGGACCGCACGGGATGCCGTGGGACAGCCCGTGCCGGACCGTGGTTCCGACGGTGTTCTCCCCTGTCGAAGAAGCGACCGGAGAGGGCGGCGAGACATGCAGGACCTGCTCGCTCGGGCGGTTCAGGCCCACGGCGGGGCCGGGCAGCGCACGTTCTCCGGTTGCCGCGCTCAGACGCCATGACCGCGTCGGCCGGTGTCCGGTGGTCACGTAGTTGTGCGCCGCGTACCACCACGCACCGCACGTGATGCGGGGCCGGGCCGCATACGGCAGTGTGGGTGAGCGGCGAGGTGTCGGCGGCGACGGGTGGCCCGGGCGCAGGCATCCGGTGCGAGGAGACGAGTCACATGCTCGCGATTCAGCTCACGCAGTACGGGGAGCCCGAGCAGAGCCTGAAGGTCGTCGACCTGCCCGAGCCACAGGCTCCGGCCACCGGCCAGGCGCTGGTCCAGGTCGAGTACGCCCCGCTCGACCACCACGACCTGCTGCTCGCACGGGGCGTCTATCCGGTCCGCCCGGAGCTGCCCAGTGTGATCGGCAACGAGGGAGCGGGCACGGTCCTGGCCGTCGGGCCGGACGTGACGCAGGTCCGCCCCGGCGACACGGTTCTGCTTCCCTTCGGCACCTTCTCCTGGTCCGAGCAGGTCCTGACGGAGGCGGCGAAGCTGACGGCCGTCGACAGATCCATCGGCCTCGAACAGGCCGCGATGCTCTCCGTCAACCCCACCACCGCGGGCCTGCTGGTGGAGTCGCGTGATCTGCCGGCCGGATCCTGGGTGGTGCAGAACGCGGCGAACAGCGGGGTCGGCCGGTCCGTCATCGCGTTCGCCCGGGAGCGCGGACTTCGCACGATCAACATCGTCCGGCGCGAGAACCTGGTCACCGAGCTCCAGGACCTGGGCGCCGACCTCGTATTCGTCGACCACCCGGACGTGGCCACCCGCGTGCGGGCGGCCGTCGGCGGCGAACCGGTGCTGCTGGGACTCGACGGCGTCAGCGGGAAAGCCACCTCGCTGCTTCTGGACGTGCTGACCGAGGGCGCCCTGCTGGTGCTCTACGGCTACATGAGCGGCGAGCCCTTCGCCCCCGACCGCAACGTACTGCGGGCGAAGAACATCACCACGACCGAGTTCTGGATGTACGAGGACAAGTACCTGCCCCGCCATCCGGCCCTCGGCGCGGAGTCCGCGCGCCTGGTCGCCGAGGGCAGGCTGACCCTGCCCCCGGCTCCCGTCTACAGGGCCGCGGACTTCCCCGAGGCCCTCGCCCGCCTGCAGCAGGACGGCAAGGTCCTCCTGGACTTCAACCCCCGCCGCGGGTAACGACGGAGGAAGAGCATCATGGCCATGAACAGCATCATCGGTGTACTCGGCGCGGGCGAGGTGGGCCAGGCGGTCGCCGGCCAGGCCGTCCGGCACGGCCATGAGGTGGTCATCGGCAACAGCCGCGGCCCGGCGTCCCTCCAGGCCCTCGTGAGCCGGCTGGGGCCGACGGCCCGCGCGGGGACGGCCGAGGAGGCCGCGCAACCGGAGCTCGTGTTTCTCGCGGTGCCGTTCTTCGCCGTGCCGGAGCTGACCGGCCTCATCGCCTGGGCCGGGAAGATCGTCGTCGACACGACCAACCAGTTCGCCGCGGCCGGCCCCTGGCGTGGCCGGTACGACGTCGGTGACCTGACGGGCAGCGAGTGGGTCGCCCGGCATCTTCCCGGCGCCCGGGTCGTGAAGGCGCTCAACACCCTGTTCGCTCCGTTCATCGCCGCGGACCCCCGGCACGCCGAGGGCCGGCAGGTCGTCTTCTACGCGGGTGACGATGCCGATGCGAAGGCAGCCGTGGCCGATGTGCTGGGCTCGTTCGGGTTCGCGGCCCTGGACCTCGGCGGTCTGCGGGACGGTGGGCGGCTGATGCAGCTTGACGGCCCGCTCAGCGGGAGGCATCTGCTGCTGCAGGACGTCGGCTGACGCATCGTTCGAGGTGATCGTTCCAGGCCATAGGCTGGACGACGCAACCATGGACAGTTCGGCCATGTCATCCGGCCTGACCGTCTCCGGCATGACCGGCATCGGCGCGGCCTGACCCGCGGACCACGTGCCGCACGGGATGCTCCGGGCACGGCCCAGGTGCCAGCCTGAGCACCGGAGCCGAGAGCGAGAGGAATGCGCACCATGAGGATCGCGATCCTGGACGACTATCAGGGCGTGGCACTGAGCCTGGCGGACTGGGATTCGCTCGGCGCCGACGTGCATGTCTTCAGGGATGCCTTCGAGAGCGAAGGCGAGGTCGTCGCCGCGCTCGCCGACCACGAGGTGGTCGTGGCCATGCGCGAGCGCACTCCCTTTCCGTCGTCGACCCTGGGCAAGCTGCCGCGCCTGAAGCTGCTGGTCACGACCGGGCCGGTCAACGCGGCGATCGACGTGGACGCCGCACGCCGGCTGGGGATCACGGTCTGCGGTACCGGGTATTTCTCGTACCCGACGGCCGAGCTCACCTGGGGGCTCATCCTCTCCGCGGCGCGCCTGATCCCGCAGCAGGTGGACTCGGTGCGCAGGGGCGGCTGGCAGGAGGGCCTGGGAACGAGCCTGCGGGGCGCCACGCTGGGGGTGCTGGGCCTCGGCCGGCTGGGGACCGCGGTGACGGAAGTGGGGCACGCCTTCGGCATGCGGTGCATCGCCTGGAGCCAGCACCTGACGCGTGCGGATGCGCGGGCGAAGGGAGTGACCTACGTTGCACGGGACGAGTTGTTCGAGCGCTCCGACGTGCTGAGCATTCACGTCGTGCTCAGCGAGCGCACCCGGGGCCTGGTCGGTGCCCGCGAACTGGGCCTCATGAAGCCGACGGCGATCCTGGTGAACACCTCACGCGGGCCCGTGGTGGAGGAGGCGGCGCTGATCAGGGCATTGACCGAGGGGAGTATCGCCTCGGCGGCACTGGACGTCTTCGATCGCGAGCCCCTGCCGTCCGACCACCCGCTGCGTTCCCTGCCGAACGCCGTGGTGACCCCTCACATCGGCTATGTCAGCCGCGATCTGTACGAGGTGTTCTACCGGGACGCGGTCGAGGACATCGCGGCGTGGAAGGCCGGAACGCCGGTCCGGACCATTTCCTGATCACCCCATTTCGGCATAAGCAAAATGCTTACGCATATTTCACAGAAGGGACTGGCATCCGCGGTACGGCGGCGCAACCGAGGGAGGTCTCCGATGATCATCGATGCGGCAGAACTGGACGCCACGCACGCCTACAAACTGCTGATCGGCAGCATCATTCCGCGCGCCGTCGCCTGGGTGAGCACGGTGTCCCGCGAGGGCATCGCCAACCTCGCGCCCGTCTCCTTCTTCACGGTCGTCGGCCGCAGGCCGCCCATGGTCTCGCTCACGCTGCAGCCGCTCGCGGACGGGACGACCCTGAAGGACACCTACCTCAACATCCGTGACACCGGGCAGTTCGTCACCAACATGGCGACCCTGCCGCAGGCCGACGCCCTGCACGCGTCCGCGTTCGAGTACGAGCCGGGAGTCGACGAGTTCGAGACGCTCGGTCTGGCGAAGGAAGCGTCCGTCGTGGTGAGCGCGCCCCGGGTCAAGGAGGCGCCGATCTCCTTCGAGTGCGTGGTCGACCGCATCATTCCGGTCGGCGACGACGGGGTCGACCACGTGGTGTGGGGCAGGGTCGTACGGTTCCACGTCCGGGACGACCTGTACCTGGA
The DNA here is from genome assembly GCF_019091475.1 of Streptomyces sp. GbtcB6. Taxonomy (NCBI): domain Bacteria; kingdom Bacillati; phylum Actinomycetota; class Actinomycetes; order Kitasatosporales; family Streptomycetaceae; genus Streptomyces; species Streptomyces sp. GbtcB6. The sequence goes on from NZ_JAGXJL010000055.1 coordinate 32,989, forward strand.
GCGCGGACGCATCGACACCGCCGCGCTGCCGGCCGTCGGGCGGCTCGCCGGCGAGTACACCCTGGTCGACAACGTCTTCACCACGCCTCTCGACCCGGAGGTGCTGGAGGCCCGGCGCGGGCGCCGGATGGAGCGGCTGGACGCGAAGCCGAGCGGCTGGTCCCCGATCGACACCGCGGAGTGGTCCCCGTCGGGTTCGACGACCGCTCCGGGCGGGTGAGTCCGCTCAGCCGTCGTACGGCATCACCCTGACGACCTTGCCCTTCGTGTCCGTCTGGAGGTACCCGCCCTGGCTGTATTCGTTGCTGAGGTAGACGGACATCCCCGCGGGGTCGCCGAAGGCGTTGCCCGGCAGGTCCACCAGCAGGTAACGGCTGGTCGGGTGGGGCACCTTGAGCTGCTTCCGGGCCTGGGCCAGCAGCGATGGGACCTTGTCCCAGTCGAAGCCGTCGAGGCGGACGGGCGTCCCGGTGCTGGGCAGGGTGCCCTTGATGGCGTCCTTCTGCACGCCCTGGCCGGGGCGGTAGGTGTACATGTCGTAGGCGGTGTCGCTGCCCTTCACCATCAACCAGGCGATGACGTAGTCGGGGTACACCGCGAACTTGCCGAACCGGTCCCGGCCGGTCCCTTTCTCGAAGGCCGCGGCGGCGGTGCGGATGCCCTGCGGGGTCAGCAGGTCGGTGCCGGCGGCCGTCCGCGAGGCGGTGGGCGAGGCGGTGCTCCCGGCCGAGGGCGATATCGTCGCGGGCGCGGTGCCGGAGTCCGTGGAACCGGAGGTGTGGCTGCCGGTGTCCGGCAGGTGCGTCCACACCAGCGCGCCGGCGACGGCCACCGCGGCCGTGGGCAGCAGGAGGAGCAGGGGCCGGCGGCGGCGCGGGGCGAGGCCGGGGGACGTGGGCGCGGTGTCCTGCGGTACGGCGGCCTGGGGCGGCGCGTCCTGCGGCGAGGTGTCCGGGGGCAGGACGTCCTGTGATGGGGCGTCCTGCGGTGGTACGGACGGGGGTTGCAGGGGGAAGGACGTCGGGGAGTCGGTCTGGCGGGCGGCTCGGGCCAGCATCCGCTCCAGTTCGGCGGCGTCGGGGCGGGCCGCCGGGTCGCGGACGAGGACGCGGGTGAGGACGTCCGTCAGGACCCCGGCCCGGACCGGTGGCGGAACGTCCTCGCCGAGGACCGCGGCGAGCGTGGCGAGGGTCGTGCCACGGCGCAGCGGATGGTGGCCTTCGACGGCGACGTACAGCATCATCGCGAGGGACCACAGGTCCGCGGCCGGCCCGCCGTCCTTGCCGGAGACGCGCTCCGGCGCCATGTAGTCGGGTGTGCCGATGACCGACCCGGTGGCGGTGAGGGCGGTGGCCTCGCGGACGGCGGCGATGCCGAAGTCGGTGAGCACGGGGCGGCCGTCGGGGCGCAGCAGGACGTTGGCCGGTTTCACGTCGCGGTGTTCGATCCCCGCCTCGTGGGCGGCGCGGAGCGCGGCCAGCACCTCGCGGCCGATGCGCGCGGCCTCGACCGGGTTCATCGGGCCGGCGGCGAGGCGGTCGGCCAGCGAGCCGCCGGTCACGAGTTCCATGACGATCCACGGGTAGGTCCCGGGGCCGCCGTCGACGATGTGATGGATCGTCACCACGTTCGGGTGGTCGAGCCGGGCCAGAGCGCGGGCCTCCCGCAGCACCCGTTCCCGCAGCAGCCGAGCGGCCTCCGGGTCCCACTCGGCGAGCCCGGGGTCGGACGGCCTGACCTCCTTCACGGCCACGCTGCGGTGCAGCACCAGGTCGGTGGCCCGCCACACCATGCCCATGCCGCCGCCACCGAGCCGTGCCGCCAGCTCGAACCGCCCGTCGACAACCCGTCTCGCGGGGTTGTCTCTGCCCTCGTCGTTCATGCGCGGGAGCTTAGTTGGCCCCGCCGACAGCCTCCCACCGCGCTCAGTAACTGGACCCCAGCGACTGCGTCGTGTAGGCGCACTCCGTGTAGATGTAGCCGTAGCGCAGTTTGGCGGTGTCGGAGCCCGGGGTGGCGGTGCTGTCGTTCTTCGGCTTGTGCACGAAGTACGTGGTGCCGGGCGGCAGGCTGATCGTGCGCTGCGGGTAGTTCTTGCCGCTGTCGCTGCACGGCTCCCAGCCGCTGATGAGCGAGCTGGCGAACGAGTACGCCTTGCAACTGCCGCACGCCTTCAGGGTGAAGCTGCCGGTGACCGGGCCCGTGTACAGGACGGTGATGTCGTCGGGACTGTCGTTCTTGACGGTCACGGGGATGCCGCCGCCGGAGGCGGTGGTGGGCAGCTTCTTGCCGGCGGCCGGGAGGGTCTGGGCGACCTCGGCGCCGATGGCTATCTTCCGGGCCCGGGCGAGGTTCCTGTGGTGCGGGTTGTCGGTGGCGAACTGCTGCATGGTCTGCTGCGCCTGCTCGAAGTCACCGTCCTTGTACTGCTTGACGCCGCACTCGAACTCCCCCGAGTCACCGCTGCGGTCGGCCCGGCCGGCGACCGCGGTCAGCTTGTCGGCCTGTGCGGCCGTCCCGTTCGACAGCTGGATGATCTGGGTGTTCAGCGTGTGCAACCGCGTGACGGCGGTGCAGGGGGCCTTGCCGGAGACGGCCTTGGCGGCCTTCTTCTCGGCCGCGTCCACGGCGGGTACCACCTTGGCGGCCTGGCTGGAGTCGGGGAAGGTGCTCAGCAGGTCGCCGAACTGGGTGACCCAGCCGGTCCCGCCTTCGGCGAGGCCGCCCGCACCGCACTCGTACAGCGAGGTGGCCAGCCGGTCGTCGGGCCAGTGGGCGAGCGTGCCGAGCTGGTCCTTCGGCATGGAGTCGGGCACCGTCCGCAGGAACTGGAGCGGTTCGACGGCCGAGCAGTAGTCGCGGTGGCTGTAGGCCGCCGCGACCGTCGTGTAGTAGGTCTTCAGGCGGTCGGGGACCTGGGCGGCGGCGCGGGAGCCCGAGTGGTGGACGGCGAGGTCGCGGTAGACGGCCAGGGCGTCCCGGTAGCCGGACTTGGCGGTGGCGAAGTCCTGCCGGCCGGCCGCGCTGACCTGTTGGTCGGCGCGGTCGAGGCGGGCGAGGAGGGCGCGTTCGACGGCTTCGTTCTGTGCGCTGTCGTACCAGAGCGCACCGCCGACAGGGACCGCGAGCAGGGCGATGCCCAGCACGAGCGCGACGGGCCGCTGTCCCGGCCACACCAGGCGGGTGCGCAGGCCGGCGAACCAGCCGTGGACGGCGGCCAGCAGGAGGAACACGGCGTACAGGGCGAGCGCGGCTCCGGACACGCCGTCGGCGTCCGCGGGCAGGGCCACGAGCAGCAGGACGACAGTGGCCGCCAGACACGCGGCCGCCGGGATCCATCTTCGCAGGAGCAGGTAGCCGAGGCCGAGGCCGCTCAGGTTGAGCAGGGCCACGGCGGTGGCGCGCAGGGCGTCCGGCGGTGCGGGCGGCGGACCCGACGGCATGGGCGGCACGAAGGAACCCGGATCCGGGTAACCCGGGCCCGCGAAACCCTGGTTCGGAAAGCCCTGATTCGGGAAGCCCTGGTTCGGAAGGCCGTGGCTCGGCGGCCCCTGATTGGGCGGTTCCTGGTGCGGACCGTACACGTCCCCGGACATGGCGGCTCCCCCAATTGCTGCCGAATCCTTATGAATTGACAGTGTACGGCCATACGTGCGAATTCGACAGGGCACGCGGGCGGTCCGGACGCACCGGTCACACCCCGGGGATCTCCTGCTCGGCCCAGATGATCTTGCCTTCTCCGGTGTAGCGGGCGCCCCAGCGATGGGCGAGCTGGGCGACCAGGAAGAGGCCGCGGCCGCCCTCGTCGGTGCTGCGGGCGTGCCGCAGCCGGGGTGCGGTGCTGCTGGCGTCGGCGACCTCGCAGGTCAGCCGGGAGTCGCGCAACAGCCGTAGCCGGATGGGGGGTTCGGCGTAGCGGATGGCGTTGGTGACCAGTTCGCTGACGATGAGTTCGGTGGTCGTCGCCAGCTCGTCGTAGCCCCACGCGGTCACCTGGCGTACCGCCTCGGCCCGGACGTCGGCGACGGCGGCCGGGTCGACGGGCACGTCCCAGGAGACGACGTGGCCGGCGCCCAGGGCGTGGGTGCGGGCCAGCAGCAGGGCGATGTCGTCGGGCTGGGGAACGGGGAGCAGCTGGTGCACGGCCGACGTGCACAGCGTGTCGAGGTCGGCACCGGGGCTGGCCAGCGCGCCCCGGAGGCGGGCCATGCCCAGCTCGACGTCCTGGTCGGCGCCTTCGATGAGGCCGTCGGTGTAGAGGCCGAACAGACTGCCCTCGGCGAGTTCGATCTCGGTGGCCTCGAAGGCCATGCCGCCGAGCCCGAGCGGCGGTCCGGCGGGGATCTCGGGAAAGTGGACGTGCCCGTCGGGTGAGACGACGACCGGCGGTGGGTGTCCGGCCCGGGCCATCGCGCACCGCCGGGTCACCGGATCGTAGACGGCGTACAGGCAGGTCGCCCCGACGAACGTGTCCGCGCTGCCCTCCGCCACCGCGCCCGCGTTCTCCTCCTCGCCCAGCCGCAGCACGAGGTCGTCCAGGTGGGCGAGGAGTTCGTCGGGGGGCATATCCATGTCGGCGAGGGTCTGCACGGCGGTGCGCAGCCGGCCCATGCTCGCCGCCGCGGTGAGACCGTGGCCGACCACGTCGCCGACGACCAGGCCGACCCGGGCACCGGACAGCGGGATCACGTCGAACCAGTCGCCCCCGACGCCGTCCGTCGCGTCCGCCGGCAGGTAGTAGGAGGCCACGTCCAGGGCCGTGCCGCCGGTCAGAACCTGCGGCAGCAGGCTGCGCTGGAGGGTGACGGCCGCCGTGTGCTCCCTGGTGTAGCGACGGGCGTTGTCGACGCAGAGCGCGGCGCGGGCGACCAGTTCCTGGGCGAGCAGGACGTCGTCGGGGCCGAAGGAGACCGGGTTGAGCGAGCGGGCGAACGTGGTGAGACCCAGGACGGTGTTGCGCGCCCGCATCGGAACCGAGATGAGGGTGTGCAGTCCGAACTCCCGGATGCGGGCCGTCCGCGCGGGCTGGTGGGTGACCCACTGGTGGTCCTCGGCGTCGAGTTCGGGGATGAGGACCGGCTCGCCGTTGATGAGCAGGCCGACGCCGTGCGGCGGGGGCAGGAAGTCGACCTGGTCACCGATCCGCGCCACGGCCTCGGGGCTGCCCTCGCGGACGGTCCGCAGCGCGGCGCGCCGCATCACCGGCCGGGCGGGCGCCGGGCCCGCGCCGTTCGGCCGGCTGCCGTGTCCCTCGGCGCTGAGAACGGGTTCCAGGAGGTCGACGATGACGAAGTCGGCGAAGCGGGGAACGGCGAAGTCGGCCAGCTCCTGGGCGGTGCGCAGCACGTCGAGGGTGGTGCCGATGCGGGTGCCGGCCTCGTTGACCAGTGACAGCAACTGGCGGGCGTTCCAGCGTTCGGTGACGTCCGAGACCATGTAGCAGACGCCGGTGACGGAGTCGTCGGGGTCGACGAGGGGGAAGAACGACGTCGAGTAGGCACGCTGGCGGTGCGGGTCGGACCAGCTCCAGCCGAGGTACTCGTAGTCGGTGACCGGCTCCCGGGTCGTCAGCACCTTGCGCATCAGGCCCTCAATGGTGGTCCCCTGCAGCCCGGGCAGCAGTTCGCTCAGCCGACGGCCCAGGCGCTGCTCGCGCGGGACGCCGCCGAACTGCTCCAGGGTGTCGTTCAGCCAGACGTACCGCAGCTCCAGGTCCATCACGGCCATGCCGATCGGTGAGCGGGTGAGGAACCCGTCGAGGACGGACTGGCCCACCGTCCACTGCGGGCGCTGTTCCCGCGCCGACAGCAGGAAGCACTCCTCGCCGGCGATCCGGAAGGACGCGGAGACCCGCAGGTCGACGACGACACTGCGGCCGTCGTGGTGCCGTACCGGGACGAGCCCGCTCCATCCCATGCCGGAGCGGCAGCGCTCGGCGACACCGGCGGCACGGGCCGGGTCGACGCGCATGGCGAGCAGCCGCGCCGCGGGGCGGCCCAGCACCGCGGCGGCCCGATGGCCGAGCAGGGTCTCGGCGCCACGGGTCCAGCCGATCACGTCGCCCTCGGCCGACAGCACCGCCGCAGCGTCGCTGGAGGCGTCCAGAAGGTCGTGCGGCCCCGCGGTGGTCGGCACGTCGAAGTCTTCTCGGTCTTCTTGCGGAGAATCCATTGGCTACATCCTGTACGTACCCCTATGTTCCTGCTTGTCCACCCGTTGCGCATGGCCCCGCGCGGTACCGGGAGGGGCAGGTGGACGCGCCGGGTGAGGTCCTGCGCGGTCCGGGGTACCCGGTCTGGAGTTGGGGCGAGGCGCGGGCGGGGGCAGCATGGAAGGGCCGTGACATCGGCATCGGTCCGGCGGCCGGTGGAGGTGGTTGAGGGATGGCAATGGATTCCCTGCGGTCCGGTGACGCCGACGGTCCCGGCAGACCGCGTACGACCAGTCTGCTGGACGTGCTGAGCGTGGCCGCGGTGGCGCTGGACTCGCAGGGCCGGATCGTGTTCTGGACCCCCCAGGCCGAGGAGCTCTTCGGCTACACGTCCGAGGAGGCCCTCTGCAAGAACGCGGCGCGACTGCTCGTTCACCCGGAGCATCTGAAGGCCGCGGTGAAAGTCTTCACGGAGGTGCTGGAGACCGGGCACAGCTGGGCCGGCGCCTTCCCGGTCCGGCACAAGGACGGCAGCAGCCGGCTGATGGAGTTCCGCACCATGCGGCTGCTGGACGATCTCGGCGACGTCTATGCCCTGGGCATCGTCGCCGACCACACCCTGCTGCAGCGGGTGGAGACCGACCTGGCGCTGTGCGAGCGGCTGATCAGCCAGTCCCCGATCGGCCTGGCCCTGCTCGACCCGGAGCTGCGCTATCTCCTTGTGAACCCGGCGCTGGAGCGGATCGACGGCGTTCCCGCCGAGGAACACATCGGGCGTCACCTGCGGGAGACGCTGCCGCTGCCGGACATAGACACCGTGGAGTCGGCGCTGCGCCAGGTGCTCACCACGGGCACGCCGCTGCTCGACCAGTACCACGTGGGCCGTCCGCCGGCCGATCCGGAGCACGAGCATGCCTGGTCGCTGTCGTTCTACCGGCTGGAGGATCCCGGCGGCCGGGTCCTGGGCGCCGCGATCTCGGTCGTCGACGTGACGGAACGGCATCGCGCGGCCGCCGAGGCCGACCGGGCCCGGCGCCGCCTCGCCCTGATCGCCGACGCCTCGGCGCGGGTGGGCACCTCGCTGGAGGTGGAGCGCACGGCGCACGAGCTGGCCGAGATCGCCACCCCGGTGCTCGCGGACGTGGTCGCGGTGGACGTGCTGGACGCGGCACTCGCCCTGCGCCGTTCGCGCCGCCCGGACAACGGCCCGGAGCTCTTCCGCGCCCTCGCCCTCGAGGCGGCCCATCCCACGGTCGCCCTGCGGGCCGCCGACCCGCCCGGTGACCTCGCCGCCTATGACGGCGACCGGCTGGTCACGCTGTGCGTGCACACCGCCCGCCCGGTGCTGGTGCCGCGAGTGGGCAAGCACGATCTGCCGCGCATCGCGCGCAGCCCGGAGGCCGGCGCCCTGCTGGAGCAGGCGGGCGTCCACTCGTATCTCGTGGTGCCGCTGATCGCGCACGGCGAGGTGCTGGGCGCCCTCGACCTCAAACGGACCAGCAATCCGCTCCCCTTCGACGAGGACGACGTCGTCCTCGCCACCGAGCTGGCGGGCCGGGCGGCGGTGGCCATCGACAACGCCCGCTGGTTCCAGAGCGTCCGCAACACCGCCCTCACCCTCCAGCGCAGCCTGCTGCCCGACCATCCGCCCGTGCACACCGGTCTGGAACTGGCCTCCCGCTACGAGCCGGCCCAGGCGACCAGCGAGGTGGGCGGCGACTGGTACGACGTGATCCCGCTGTCGCAGGACAGGACCGCGCTGGTCGTCGGCGACGTGATGGGCAACGGCATCGACGCGGCCGCCACCATGGGCCGGCTGCGCACCGCCACCTGCGCCTACGCGGACCTGGAGCTGCCCCCGGCCGCGGTGCTCCGGCATCTGGACCGGATCACCTGCGATCTGGAGCACTACATCGTCACCTGCCTGTACGCGGTGTACGACCCGCACACCAGGAGCTGCGAGATCGCCAACGCGGGCCACATGCCGCCCGCACTGGTGCACTCCGGCCGGCCGCCGGCCCTGCTGGAGCTGCCGACGGCCGCCCCGCTCGGCGTCGGCGGCATTCCCTTCGAGACCACGACCGTCGGCCTCGACGCGGGTGACCTGCTGGTGCTGTACACCGACGGCCTGGTCGAGACCCGCCGCCACCCCATCGACGACCGCCTCGACGTCCTCCTCGGCTTCCTCGACGAGCCCCACCGCCCCCTGGAGGAGACCTGCGACCTCCTCCTTCACGGCCTGCGCCACCCCGACGACCACGACGACGTGGCACTACTGGTGGCACGGGCACTCTGACAGCGCCCCGAAGATCACCGCCCCGCAAGGGGCGCGGGGAACTGCGCGACCAGCCACAACGGCGCCGCGGACGAACGACGGCAGACCGCGGCGTTCAGTACGTTCCGCAGCACTCCGCACGGCAGAAGCAGGAGGCCCTGATCGGCACGTCCGCGTTAGCGACGGCAAGCTTCAGCTGCTGGCCCACGATCCGCGCCTCGCCGTCCCTGCCGAGCCGCCGGAGGCACTCGTGGAAGCCGTGCAGGGCCCAGACGTTGCCGGGGTGCTGCAACGGCCGGGGCAGGGTGTCGTCCAGGCCGAGGTCGGCGCGGTAGACCGCCTCGGCCTCGGCGATCCGGCCGCGCTCGAGAAGCAGGGCGCCGTAGGCGTGCCGGGTGGGCTGCATCCAGCCCCAGGGTTCGTCGTACGGGAGGTTGTCGTCCAGGTCGACGGAGCGGCGCAGGGCGGTGAAGGCCGTGTCGAAGTCGCCTTTGCGGTAGGCGAGTTCGCCGTCGAGCATGGCGGAGGCGATCTCCAGGATGTCCGTGCAGGTGTTGTTGAACAGCATGCGGGTCTCCGGGACCGCGGCGACCGCGTCCCGGAAGCGGGCCCGGTCGGTCTCGGCTTCCGGGATCCGGCCCGTGGCCGCGTGGGCGACACCGCGCGCGTAGTGCAGCATCGCGGTGGTCACGCAGTACAGCCGGGGGTCGGCGGGCAGTGGCAGGCGCAGGATGTCGTCCCAGCGGCCGAAGCGGACCAGGACGTGCACCCGCATGGCCAGGAAGCCCTCCAGCCAGTCGGCCATCGGCGGGCTCTGCACACGCAGCAGTTCTTCCGGTACGGCCGCTTCGAGCTGTTCGGCCGTGGCGAGGGCGTCCTGGAGGCGGCCCATGAACATCGCGCCGTAGATCCTGAAGTGCAGGTTGTGGCAGCGGTAGAGGGTGTAGAAGTTCATCGCGCCGGCGCGGGCGTGGTACTTCTCGTCGGCGGCGACGGCCGCGGCGTTGTCCGAGACGACGCGCCGGTAGTCGCCGCAGAGGACTTCCAGGTGCGAGGGCATGTGCTGGAGGTGCCCGGCGTCGGGCACGAGGTCGCGCAGCAGGTCGGCGACCGGCAGGGCGGTCTCGGGCGTGGGCGACATCTCCATCAGGTGGATGTAGAGGTGCAGCACCCCTGGGTGCCGGGTGCCCGCCTCGGCCCCGAGGCCCCGCTCCAGGACGGCCCGCGCCTCCTCGGTGCGGGCGCCTTCGGCCGGACGGCCGCTGCGGATGTCCCAGAGCTGCCAGGGGGTGAGGTTCATCAGGGCGTCGGCGTGGAGGGTCGCGACGTCGAGGTCGTCGGGCGCCAGTTCGTACGCGGTGCGCATGCTGTCGGCGTAGGCGGTGTTCCACACCGAGCAGGCCGCCGCGTCGGGGGCCGCGGCCTGCGGGTAGCGGGCGCGCAGCGCCTCGATCAGGGCGCGTTCGACGGGGGTCGCGTGCGCGGCCTTGGCGTGGGCGCGTTCCACGGCGGCGTGCGTCCGCTCCACCGTGTGCGCCAGGTCCTCCTGGTCGAAGAACTCCCAGGGTTTGTTGTAGTTGGGGCCGAGGGCGTAGGCCACGCCCCAGTCGGCCATGGCGCAGTCCGGGTCCGCCGCGCCGGCCGCCTCGAAACAGCGGACGGCTTCCTCGTGGTTGAAGGCATAGGTCCAGTTCAGCCCCCGGTCGAACCAGGTCTGCGCCTCGGGGGACGACGTCGTCACGCGACGGCTGTGACTGCCCAGGTCGTAGTAGTCCACGGCGACGAACCTACCGACGCGGACCGGACGGAAGATTCCCGTTCATCCGAAGTCATGAGAGGGGCGCGGCGGTTGACGGACACCGCCGCGCCGCTCGTGGCCGATCATGGCCACTCGTGCCGTCGGCTCTCAGGGCGCGACCGCCCGGCCGGTCTGCGGGGAGATCCGCCCGGAGCACAGCCCCTTGGCCGCGAGGGTCTGTGCGATGCGCGGGATCGCGGCCAGGGTGTTGGCCGGCCACTCGTGCATGAGGATGATCTGGCCGCCGGTGAGCCGGGAGACGGCCTGCACGATCGCGTCGGTGCTCGCGCCGTTCCAGTCCTGCGAGTCGACGTCCCAGATGATCTCGGTGAGCCCGTACTTGGCCTCGACCGCCCGCACGGTCGCGTTGGTCTCGCCGTACGGCGGCCGGAACAGGACCGGTGTCCCGCCGCCGGCAGCGGCGATCGCCGACTGGGTGCGGGAGATCTCCGAGTCGATCTGCGCCTGCGTCTCCTGGGTCAGGTGCGGATGGGTGTAGCTGTGGTTCCCGACCCACATGCCCGCGCTGACCTGGGCCCTGACCTGGGCCGGGTAGGCGGCCGCGTACTGGCCCTCGTTGAACATGGTGGCCCGCAGTCCGTTCGCCCCGAGGGCGCCGAGCAGGCCCGGGGTGTGGGCGGTGGACGGCCCGTCGTCGAAGGTGAGGCCGACGTAGCCGGTACAGGTGGCGGCGTCGGCGGGGACGGCGCCGACGGCGAGGGTGCCCGCGGCGGCCAGCGCGACCGCGGCGGCGGTAGCGATCAGGGGACGTGACGAGGGCTCCGCTGCCGCGCTCATCAGGCGACCGTGATGTTGGAGCTGCCGCTGCTCTGGTAGCCCTCGGTCGCGAGGATCTGGTAGTAGCTGAAGCTGCCGAGGGACATGCCGGCCCTGGCCCAGGCGTCGAAGTGGTTGCCGGTGGTGATGGTGCCACCGGTCCGCTTGGCCTGGCGGACGCTCCAGTACTGGTTGAAGGTCTTGGTGCCTTCGACGGACGGGGCGTTGTACCGCGTCGTCAGGTAGATGTCGTAGGTGCCGCCGTCGCTGGTGACGCTGCCCTTGTACGTGCCGGTGGGCCGGTAGGTACCCCAGTTGTCGACGATGTAGTACTCGACGAGCGGGTTCGAGGTCCAGCCGTAGAGGGACAGGTAGCCGTTGCCGGAGGGGCTGAAGCCGCCCGAGTAGGTGACGTTCCGGCGGGCGCCGGTGCTCCAGCCCTTGCCGCAGACGAAGTTGCCGGTGTTGCTCCAGCTGGTGCTGTAGTTGCCGCCGGAGCCGAGGGTCATGGAGACCGTGCCCTGCGCGTCGGTCCAGAACGAGTAGTAGTAGCCGTTGTTGGTGCCGGTCTGGTTCGTGGTGACGACCGTGGCGGCCCGGGCGGTGCCGGGCAGGGCCAGCCCGGCGGCTGCGCCCAGCAGCAGGGCGCCGGCGCTCCTTCGGCTCAGGGTGTGGTCGAGCGGGTTCATGGGATGCCTCCTTGTGTGGCCTGTGCGGGTGTGGCCTGGTGGGGAGTTTTGGTCTGCCCATGTCACCTGTCAACAGTTTCGGTGATTATTTCGAAACCTTCGAATCGCTGGATCAGCCATCTCCCCAGCTCGGGCACTCAACAGACGAATCAGTGATCGAATCGACCGAAGGAGAGCAGAGATAAGATCCATTAACCGGCAGGAAAATCCCGAATGTTTCGACACTTGGCGCGAATGCTGCTGCGGGCGCCGGAACATGCCGCTGAGTGGAGCAATCACCGGTGTTCGGGGCAACGGCCCGGGAGGCTTGGTGTCTTGTCGAGATTCGTATGCCAGGAGTCCCGGGTGAGGCACGACGGTCACAACCCATCACTGCCCGCACCCCCCGCTCCCCCCGCGTGGATGCGTTGGCTTCCCGTCCTGTACGTCGCCGGCGTGCTGCTGCTCGAACCGATCACTCCCGTGGAGTGGCCGGTGAGCTTCGCACTGATCGCGCTGCCCCTGGTGACCGCCTTCGCGCACCCGCCGGTCGTCGTCGCCTGCGCCGCCGTCTTCGCCATCGGCCTCGAACTTTTACTGGCCGGAACCCCGTGCTGTGCGGGACGCTCGGTCGGCTACCTCTGGGAACGCCACTACGTGGCAGCCTATGCGTGTACGGCCCTGGTGGGCGCTCTGGGTACGATCCTGGCGGCTCACCGGACCCGCCGGGAACGCACCCTGGCCGACGTCCGGTTCGTCGCCGAGATCGCGCAACGCGTCCTGCTCAGACCGGTCCCGCACCGGATCGGGAACCTGCTGCTGGAGAGCTTCTACCTGTCCGCCGCCGCGGAGGCACGCATCGGCGGCGACCTCTTCGAGGCCGTCCCCACCGCGTACGGGGTACGGCTGCTCATCGGTGACGTGCGCGGCAAGGGGCTGCTCGCGGTGGAGACCGCGGCGGCGATGCTGGGCGCGTTCCGGGAGGCCGCGCACGACGAACCGGACCTGCGTGCCCTGGTGGAGCGGGTGGACATCAGCATGACGCGGCGGGCCGACCGGCTGGGCGGGACCGAGCTCGGCGAGCGGTTCGTCACGGCCGTCTTCGCCGAGGTCCCCGAGGCCGAGAGGGTCGTCCACATCGTCAACTGCGGCCACCCGCCGCCGCTGCTCATCCGCCCGGGTGAGGTGCGCGAACTGGACCGGGGGCAGTCCGGACCACCGCTGAACCTCGGCATGCTCGTCGGGGATCCCTACCGAGTCGAGGTCTACCCCTTCGGCCCCGGCGACCAGCTGCTGCTGTACACGGACGGCGTCACGGAGACCCGGGACCCGGCCGGCTCCTTCTACCCCCTGCTCCAGCGGCTGCGTTCATGGGGTCCCATGCCGCCCCCGGAGCTGCTGGAACGGCTCCACCAGGACCTGCTGGCCTACAGCCACGACCAGCTGCAGGACGACACGGCCGCCCTCACCGCCTTCCTGCTGCCCGAGGGAGCGGCCGAGACGACGGTGAGCGGCCAGGACGACGAGAACGCCGGGGATCTCGACGAACCACTGCCGTGACACAGGCCCTCAGCCGGCCGCCAGGTCCGAGGGGTGCTGGGCCAGGGGCGTGACTTCGATGGTCAGGTACGGGAAGAGCGGCAGGTTCCAGAGAAGTCGGTGGAGGGCCTCGTTGTCGGCGACGTCGAAGACGCTGATGTTGGCGTACTGTCCCACGCACCGCCAGATGTGCCGCCACTCCCCCGACTTCTGCAGATCCTGGCAGTAGGCCTGCTCACGGGCCACCAGGTCCGCGCGGACCTCGGGGTCGAGGTCGCGCGGGATCGAGACGTCCATCCGTACCGCGAAGAGCACCGCGCGTCACCCCTTGTCGAGCACGAAGTCGTAGGTCACCTCGCGGCCGGTGCCGCTCACCGCCGGGCCCGGGTCGAGGATCAGTTCGGGCTTGACCGCGGAGGCGATGTCGTCGGCCACGTGTTCGTCGCCCTGGAAGTACAGCTGGGTGGTGATCAGTCGGTGGCCGGGCGCGGAGACCTTCAGGTGCAGGTGGGCGGGGCGCCAGGCGTGCCAGCCCGCGGCGGCGATGAGGCGCCCGCAGGAGCCGTCGGTGGGGATCTGGTAGGGCGCCGGCTGGACCGTGTGGATCCGGAAGCGGCCGGTGTCGTCGGCGGTGACCGTGCCGCGCAGGTTCCATTCGGGCAGGCTCGGGGCGAACTGCGAGTAGTAGCCGTCGTCGTCCGCGTGCCAGATCTCCACGGCCGCGCCGGCCAGCGGGGTCCCGTCCACGCTCGTCACCCGGCCCTGGAAGAGGAGCGGGGTGCCGGCCTCGTCCGCGCGCATGGGCAGCGTGGCGTCAGCGGGCAGGGCCGGGGCGTCGGGGACGTAGTAGGGGCCCTCGATCGTGCCCTTGCTGCCCTCGCGGTCCTCGTTGGCGACCTCCTCGACGACGTGTTCCAGCCACACGTCGAGGAAGAGCGGCCACTCGCCGTCCTCGCCGACCTTGATGAGCCAGGACTTCAGGGCGTCGTACTCGGCGTAGCTGAGGTGGTGGCGGCGGATGATGTCGTGGGCGGCGCTGAGGAGTTCGGTCACCAGCGTGTCGACGCGCCGGGTGTCGGCGTCGGCCGCGCCGGCGCGCTGCTTGCTGCGGAACTGCTCGGTGGCGGCGGCTCCGGACGCGGCCGCGGTGGCGCTCTGCTCGGTGACTGTGTCGGTCATGGTCTTCCCGTCCCTGGAATTCAAGAGTCAGCGGTCCTGGCGGTAGCGCGCCAGCTTCTCGGGGTCGATGTCGATGCCGAGTCCGGCGCCCTCGCGGCTGCGCAGGGTGCCGTTCTCGATGGTCAGCGGCTCGGTGAGGAGGTCGTCGGTCATGTCGAGGAAGTTGGAGAGCTCGCCGGGGTGGCGTGCGGAGGAGCGGTGCGCGGCGCCGAAGGCGACCGTGCACAAGGTGCCGATCTGGCCGTCGATCTGATTGCCCATCACCACCTCCACGCCGAGGCCCTCGCACTCGTGCAGCACGCGCTGGGAGGCGGTGAAGCCGGTGCGGGCGGTCTTGACGCTGATCGCGGTGGCGGAGCCGCCGAGGAGTTCACGCGTCACCTCGGCGGCCCGGGTGGCGCTCTCGTCGGCGATGAAGGGGATCGGGCTCTGTGCGACGAGCCAGCGGCGGCCCAGTACGTCGTCGGCGGGGCAGAGTTCCTCGGCGAAGGCGAGGTCCAGGCCGGCCATCTCGCGCAGGGCGCGCGCCGACTGGGAGGCGGTCCAGCCGCGGTTGCCGTCGATGTACAGGTCGACGTCCGGACCGAGGGCCTCGCGCAGGGCGCGGCAGGCGGCGACGTCGTCGGTGTAGGGCTGGCGTCCCACCTTCACCTTGAAAGTGGTGATGCCGTAGGTGTCCCGGATGCGCTCCGCCTCCGCGACCATCTCCGCCGCCGGGGCGAAGCCGACCATGTGGCTGACCCGCATCCGGTCGGTGTAGCCGCCGAGGAGACCCGAGACCGGCATGCCGGCGGCCTGGCCGAGGACGTCCCACAGGGCCATGTCGAGGGCGGCCTTCGCGGTGGGGTTGCCGACGGTCCGGTCCAGGCGGGCGTGGACGACCTCCCGTTCCAGGGCGGTGAGGCCCAGGATCTGCGGGGCGAAGATCTTGTCGATGACGGCGACGATCGACTCCTGGGTCTCGCCGTAGGTGTAGGGCCTCGGAGGTGCCTCGGCGGTGCCGGTCAGGCCGTCGTCGGTGTGCACCCGGACCAGGACGTGGTCGGCGGTGTGCACCTCGCCGCTGGCGAACCTCATCGGTTTCGCGTAGGGGATGGCGAAGGGGATGGCCTCCACCCGGACGATCTTCATGCCACTCCTTCGCGACCTGCGCGACGTTCAGGTCCTTGGCGTCCTTCTTGTCCGTCGGGTCCGTCGGGTCCGTCGGGTCCGTCGGGTCCGTCGGGTCCGTCGGGTCCGTCGAGGAACATGTCGTTCCGCTCCAGCACCGTGAGGAGGTTGTGCAGCAGCGGGGATTCGTCGTCCTCCCGCCAGGCGAGGACCAGCGGTACGGAGAGTGCGTCCTCGATGTCCTTGCACAGGACGCCCTCGCGGGGTGCCGAGCGGACCGAGTCGGGCAGGACGGCGATGCCCAGCCCGGCGGCGACCAGGGCGAGGGCGGCGGAGGTCTCGGTGACCTCGTAGGCGCAGTGCGGGTAGTACCCGGAGGCGAGGCAGCTGCGGACGACGGCGTCGTTGACGACGGAGCCGAGCGTGGCGCCGTACATGATGAAGTCCTCGTGGCGGAGCTGCTCGATGCGTACGAGGTCGGCCTCGGCGAGCCAGTGCTCGGCGGGTACGGCGACCAGGAGCGGTTCGTCGGCGAGGGCGCGGTGGACGATGCCCTCCTGCCGGACGGGCGGGCGCAGCACGCCGACGTCGAGGCGGCGCTCGATCAGCCCGGCCTCCTGGGCGGGGGTCAGCATCTCGGTGTGCACCTCCATTCTCACGTGCGGCAACTCCCTTTTCAGCAGCCGTGCCAGGGCGGGCAGCTGGCGGTACGAGGCGGAGCCGGTCAGGCCGACCCGGAGCACCCCCTCGACGCCCGCGGAGAAGCGGCCCACCCGTGCCACGGCCTCGTCGACGGCCTTGAGGATGTGCTCCGCGTCCCTGCGGAACACCTCGCCGGCGCCGGTCAGGGCGACCTGCCGGGTGGTGCGGGTGAGCAGCTCCACGCCCAGTTCCGACTCCAGGCGGCGGATCGCCTGGGAGAGCGGCGGCTGGGCCATGTGCAGGCGTTCCGCGGCCTTTCCGAAATGCCGGGTCTCGGCGACGACCGTGAAATACCGGAGGTGCCTGAGTTCCATCGGGCTGCCCCTCTCCTCTTCGGGGCCCTCGAATGCGTTCAGCGTAGAGAGCCATTCCCATACTGCACAAATACTTGATTCGACCTTATTAAGACGTGCGCGATATCAGTACCCCCCTGGGTCAACCCTGGGGGAATGTCCGGGGCCGACTCTTCACCGCGCTGACATGGTGCTGAAAAGGGACGGCAGCAGGCACCTGAACGCGGGGCGGCCTGTGCGGAGGGAAAGGGGCGGGATCATGGCCGAGGACTTCAGCCGGGCGCGGAACATCCTCGACGACGCTCTCGTGGAGGACCCGGACAGCGGCGTGTACCGCGTCCGGCGCAGTGTCTTCACCGACGAGGAGCTCTTCGAGCTGGAGATGCGGCACATCTTCGAGGGGAATTGGGTCTATCTCGCGCACGAGAGCCAGATCCCGGAGACCGGGGACTATTTCACGACGTACATCGGCCGCCAGCCCGTCGTCGTCTCCCGCGACAAGCAGGGGGAGCTGCACTGCCTGATCAACGCGTGCAGCCATCGCGGGGCCATGCTGTGCCGCCGGAAGACCGACAACCGCACCACCTTCACCTGCCCGTTCCACGGCTGGACGTTCAGCAACGCGGGCAGGCTCCTGAAGGTGAAGGACCCGCGCGAGGCGGGCTATCCGGAGCAGTTCGACACCGACGGGTCGCACGATCTGAAGAAGGTCGCCCGCTTCGAGAGCTACCGCGGATTCCTGTTCGGTTCGCTCAGCCCGGACGTCAAGCCGCTGCGCGAGCACCTCGGGGACGCGGCGGTCGTCATCGACATGGTCGTCGACCAGTCGCCGGAGGGCCTGGAGGTGCTGCGCGGCTCGTCGACGTACCACTACGACGGCAACTGGAAGCTGCAGGCGGAGAACGGCGCCGACGGCTACCACGTCTCCGCCACCCACTGGAACTACGCGGCCACCCAGGCCCGCCGCACCTCGGGCGAGTCGAGGAACGACACCAGGACGATGGACGCGGGCGGCTGGTCCAGGCAGAAGGGCGGCTTCTACTCCTTCGACCACGGGCATCTGCTGCTGTGGACGAAGTGGCTGGACCCCACGAACCGGCCGCTCTACGGCAGGCGCGACGAACTGGCGGCCGAGTTCGGCGCGGACAAGGCCGACTGGATGATCGGCGTGTCCAGGAACCTGTGCCTGTACCCGAACGTGTATCTGATGGACCAGTTCAGCTCGCAGATACGGCACTTCCGGCCACTCTCCGTCGACCGGACCGAGGTGACGATCTACTGCATCGCGCCCAAGGGCGAGCCGGCCGAGGACCGGGCGCGCCGGATCCGCCAGTACGAGGACTTCTTCAACGCCACCGGCATGGCCACCCCGGACGACCTGGAGGAGTTCCGCTCCTGCCAGAAGACGTACCTGGCCGGGTCGATGCCCTGGAACGACCTGAGCCGGGGTGCCGTGCACCGGATCGACGGCCCCGACGAGGACGCCAGGAAGATCGGCATCAACCCGGTCGCCAGCGGCGTGCGCACCGAGGACGAGGGGCTCTACCCGATCCAGCACGGCTACTGGCTGAACACCCTCCGCGAGGCCCTGGAGGCGGCGAAGTGACGACCGCTCTCGACGAGTTGACACTGGAGACCATCCGGCAGTTCCTCTATCGCGAGGCCCGCTACCTGGACGACCGCGAGTTCGAGAAGTGGCTGGAGTGCTACCGCCCGGACGCCGAGTTCTGGATGCCGGCCTGGGCGGACGACGACGAGCTCACGGCCGACCCGCAGCGCGAGATCTCCCTCGTCTACTACCCCAGCCGGGCGGGCCTGGAGGACCGCGTCTTCCGGATCCGCACCGACCGCTCCAGCGCCACGAGCCTGCCCGAGCCGCGCACCGGCCACAACATCACCAACGTCGAAGTCACCGGCGGGAACGGTGACTCGGTGGACGTCCGCTTCAACTGGTTCACCCTCTACTACCGCTACCACACCGTCGACACGTACTTCGGCACGTCGTTCTACACGCTGGACCTCTCGGGGCCCGACCCGCTGATCGCCCGCAAGAAGGTCGTCCTGAAGAACGACTACGTGCACCACGTCGTCGACATCTACCACGTCTGAACTCCCGGAAGTGAGCTCCCGCATGTCCTTCCAGGTCGCCCTGAACTTCGAGGACGGCATCACCCGGTTCGTCGAGTGCCGTCCGGACGAGACCGTCGCGGAGGCGTCGTACAAGGCCCGGATCAACATTCCGCTGGACTGCCGGGACGGCGCCTGCGGCACCTGCAAGTCCCTGTGCGAGTCGGGCCGTTACGACGGCGGCGACTACATCGACGAGGCGCTCACCGACGACGAGGCCGCGCGGGGCTACTGCCTGCCCTGCCAGATGACCCCGCGCAGTGATCTCGTCCTGCGCATCAACTCCTCCTCGGCCGCGGCGAAGACAGGCCCGGCCACGTTCGCGGCCACGCTCGCCGGGATCCGCCGCCACTCCCCCAGCACCGTCGAGTTCACGCTCGACGCCGACGACCGGGAGAACCTGGAGTTCCTGCCCGGCCAGTACGTCAACATCGCGGTGCCGGGGACCGGCCACACCCGCTCGTACTCCATGAGTTCGGGACCGGGCCGGCGCCTGCTGTCCTTCCTGGTGCGCATCGTGCCGGGCGGCGCCATTTCCGGGTATCTCACCGAGCGCGCCCGGATCGGCGACCGGCTGGAGCTGACCGGCCCGATGGGCTGTTTCTACCTTCGCGAACTCACCCGTCCCGCGCTGCTGCTGGCGGGCGGCACCGGCCTGGCTCCGCTGCTGTCGATGCTGGAGCAGCTGGCCCGGCGGCCGGCCGGACAGCCGGTCCGGCTGCTGTACGGCGTGACGAGCGACCAGGACCTCGTGCACCTGGACACGCTGGAGGCGTTCGCGGACACCGTCGGGGGCTTCACCTTCGACCACTGCGTGGCCGATCCTGCGAGCACCGCGCGCAACACGGGTTTCGTGACCGGTCTGCTGGACAGGCCGGCCCTGTACGACGGTGACGCGGACGTCTATCTGTGCGGGCCGCCGCCCATGGTCGAGGCGGTCCGCGCGCACATCGGTTCCCTGGGCGTGACCCCTGCGGGCTTCCACTACGAGAAGTTCACCCCGGCCGTCCCGCACGACACGGCGGAGGCGGCGTGAGCGTGCACCCGGAGCGGTTCGCGGGCCGGGCGGTGGTGGTCACCGGGGCGGCACAGGGCATCGGGCTCGCGGTCGCCGGGCGGCTGGCCGCGGAGGGCGCGGCGCTGACGCTGGTGGACCGGTCGGAGCTGGTGCGCGAGGCGGCCGCGGAGCTGGCCGCGCACGCCGTCACCGCCGACCTGGAGACGTACGCGGGCGCGGAAGCCGCGGCCGCGGCCGCGCTGGAGCGGCACGGCCGGATCGATGTGCTGGTGAACAACGTGGGCGGCGCGATCAACTTCAAGCCGTTCACCGAGTTCTCGGCCGCCGAGATCGAGGCGGAACTCACCCGTTCGCTGCTGACGACGCTGTGGTGCTGCCGTGCGGTGCTGCCCGCGATGGCCGGGCGGGGCCGGGGCGTGATCGTCAATGTCTCCTCCGCGGCCACCCGGGGCATCCACCGCGTCCCGTACTCGGCGGCCAAGGGCGGCATCAACGCGCTGACCGCCTCGCTCGCCTTCGAGTACGCCGGGGTGGGCGTCCGGGTCGTGGCCACCGCGCCGGGCGGCACCGTGGCGCCGCCGCGCCGGATCTCCCGGGGCACCCCGCCGCGGCGGACGGGGCGGGAGGAGGCCTGGTTCCAGGCGCACATCGACCCGGCGCTCGGCCCCTCCCCGCTCAAGCGGGACGGGGCGGTCGGCGAGCAGGCGGCGGGCATCTGTCTCCTGGCCTCCCAC
>NZ_JAGXJL010000517.1:0-232 GCF_019091475.1 Streptomyces sp. GbtcB6
TATGCACTGCATCCTGTCCGTACAACTCACAATTTTTTCGTTTTTCTTCGTTTTTTCATGCTTTTTCATGGCTTTAAGTTCTGATTTTTTGTGTAGTTTTGTATTTATATATTTACTATTCCTAATTCAATTCTAATTATCATAATTAATTTATTTAATATTTTTTAAATTTAATTCATG
Source organism: Streptomyces sp. GbtcB6 (assembly GCF_019091475.1). Classification (NCBI taxonomy): domain Bacteria; kingdom Bacillati; phylum Actinomycetota; class Actinomycetes; order Kitasatosporales; family Streptomycetaceae; genus Streptomyces; species Streptomyces sp. GbtcB6. The sequence continues at coordinate 181 of NZ_JAGXJL010000517.1, forward strand.
ATATTAGTGTAATTTGAATTTGAAAAATAGTAAATATCTATTTTTTTTTTGC
>NZ_JAGXJL010000518.1:0-232 GCF_019091475.1 Streptomyces sp. GbtcB6
GCCGAGTTCCGCCGCGTGTCCCTGCAGCTGACCGGCTGGGTGTTCTTCCTACGGAAGGACAGCGAACCCGTCGACCTCGATGAGCCATTCCGGCATGCCGTGCGTCTGTACTCCGAGGAAGGTGCTCGCGGACACGGGCCACTTGCCGTCGGAGGCACGACTGCCCGCGGCGAAGATGGGCTCGGCCAACTCGGGCCGGTGACCGACGTCGTGGATCGTGTGCTTGATCAGG
>NZ_JAGXJL010000519.1:0-232 GCF_019091475.1 Streptomyces sp. GbtcB6
TTCTGCAGTATTAGGATCATCTTCATGAACCTGATCAACCCCACTCTCTGTCTGATCAGCAGTGTCAGGTTCCACCTCAATCTCAACAGGTTTGACACTAGAGTTCTCATCTGGTTTTGGTTCATCTTTAGATTTCATAGCCATTTCTTCTTCTCTGAAAACAACATCTCTACTCAATAGACATTTCTTGTGACCTGGTTCTAAGCACCAAAGCTTGTAACCTTTCACTCCT
>NZ_JAGXJL010000520.1:0-232 GCF_019091475.1 Streptomyces sp. GbtcB6
ATTAAGCAATTTTGTTTTTTACGGAATTCGATTCCGATAAAAATTGAGAAAGATATGAATTTTTGAAAATTGGGATTCAAGGCTGTCAAGGGTGGTGCTCATGCGCACGAGACCCTCGGATCAGCCTTTCCATCCGCACGCGTAATTCTGGGCGTGCACCCTGCAGCTGACCGAGGCTTCTCGGTCGAAGTCCCTGCAAGCGCCGAGTTCTCGGCGTCACCACCTACTCCGC
>NZ_JAGXJL010000521.1:0-232 GCF_019091475.1 Streptomyces sp. GbtcB6
CGAACCTCCTGGCAGCGAAGGTCGATCTTGGCCGCCAGCCCATCTACCAGGAGCTGCGCCCTTCTGCCAGGTCCGCCCCAGCGACTCCCCCTGCCATGTTGGAAAGGACCCAGTGGCACCGGTGGCCAACACTGCCCTGCACGCAGAGGCGTCTGCCCTCGCCATGCTGCGAATGAAGGTGCAGGCCAGAGCGTCCTGCCGTGAGAGGTCAGTTATGCCTGGGCGCGCACGA
>NZ_JAGXJL010000522.1:0-231 GCF_019091475.1 Streptomyces sp. GbtcB6
CGCCCAGCCGCCCTCGAAGGCCGCGAAGAGCACGTACCCGACCGAGAGCAGCGCGACCGGTCGCATCTGGGCACGCAGGTCGAGATAGGAACTGGCGGACGCCGAGGTGTAGAGGAGCGGCGGCAGCAGCAGCGGCAGGACGACCTCGGGGGCGAGGGTGTAGTCCGGGATGCCGGGGATGTACGACACCACCAGCCCGACGGCCACCAGGAGCACGGGCGCAGGCCCCGG
>NZ_JAGXJL010000523.1:0-231 GCF_019091475.1 Streptomyces sp. GbtcB6
CCTCGCCGGGCGCGATACGGAAGCCGCGGATCTTGATCTGGCGGTCGGCGCGGCCGTGGAACTCCAGCCGTCCGTCGGACTTCCAGCGGACCAGGCCGCCGGCGCGGTAGAGCCGTTCGCCGGGCGCGCCGAACGGGTCGGCGACGACCCGCTCGGCGGACAGCGCGGGCCGGCCGAGGTAGTCGCGGGCGAGTCCGGCGCCGCCGAGGTACAACTCGCCCACCACACCGG
>NZ_JAGXJL010000524.1:0-231 GCF_019091475.1 Streptomyces sp. GbtcB6
TGCAACGCCGTCTGACGTGCCGTCACCACGCTTCGCGAGGAGGAGGGAACTCTCTTGCCCGACGAGGTACGCCGACAGGGCGAGTGGGTCGTGGAGATGTTCGCCGCGTGTGCGGCGGCCCCGGACGTCCGTGCGGTCGCCGAGGCGGCCGACGCGGACCTGGCCGCTCTGGGGGAGCTACTGACCGGCCTCGCGGTCGAGGCCGCGGGGGGCGGCGGGGGCGTCTGGTGC
>NZ_JAGXJL010000525.1:0-231 GCF_019091475.1 Streptomyces sp. GbtcB6
AGGGCCTGGCGCAGGGACTGGTGGCTGGAGCGGGTGGCGAAGCCGCGCAGGGTCAGGTTGCGCCTCGCGCGGTAGAAGAAGCCCTGGGCCTGCTGTTCCCGGTCGACGACCGTGTCGTCCAGCGGCGGGCCGTCCTCCTGGGAGATGTAGTAGCGTCGGTCCCGGTCGCCCGTCTCAGGAGTCTGGGCATCCCCCCGGGCCCCCCCGCCGGGGCTGAAGAGCACTGACCCT
>NZ_JAGXJL010000526.1:0-231 GCF_019091475.1 Streptomyces sp. GbtcB6
CGCCGGGACCGGCACCGCAGCAGCAGCGGCCGGAGCCGGAGCCGCCGGCGCGTTCAGGCGCTCCACGCCGAACCGCAGCGCCGACGCGTAGCTGTCGTCCGGGTCGTGCCGGCGCAGCTCCTCCGCGATCAGCTCGGCCGTGTCGCGCCGCTACTGCGCCACCGCTGGGTGGGGCGGGCCTACGATGGTCAGGGTGGCGAGGGAGCCGTCCGCACGGTCGAGGGCGATCGC
>NZ_JAGXJL010000056.1:0-53293 GCF_019091475.1 Streptomyces sp. GbtcB6
AGCTCCTGGGGGTGGGTCTCCTGGAAGTAGCCGGTGCCGATCTCCGGGCCCGGGATGTGCGCGGCGATCGCGAGCACCGGGAGGCGGCTGCGCTGGGCCTCGAACAGGCCGTTGACCAGGTGGAGGTTGCCCGGTCCGCAGCTGCCGGCGCAGGCCGCGGGCGAGCCGGTGACCGCGGCCTCGCCCGCGGCGGCGAACCCCGCCGCCTCCTCGTGCCGGTAGTGCTCCCAGGTCACCGAGGGATTCCTGCGCAGGGCGTCGGTCAGTCCGTTGAGCGAGTCGCCGGGCAGTCCGTGGATCCGGGAGACGCCCGCGTTCCGCAGGCCGTCGACTATGAGGTCGGCGATGGTGTGCATCAGCTTCCTTTCGGTACGGCGGTCGTGCGGAGGCTCGGAGGGTCGTGCGGGCGGTCCCGGTCCTGTTCCGCTATTCGCTGAGCAGGCGAACGGCCGTCACGGTGTACGACATCGAGGCGCGGAAGCCGGTGCCGGTGCGCACCGGGGCCAGGTCCGCCAGCTCCTCGCCGCGGGCCGGGAACAGGCTGATGTCGCCGGAGCCGACCCAGACGTCGGCGAGGGCCTGTTCGGAGAACTCGGCCATCACCAGCTCGTGCACCGCGGGCTTGTCGTACTGCCCGACGGCCAGCGTCGGGAAGTGCCGCAGGTTGACCGTGGGCCGGAACAGGGCCGCGGGGTCGCTCGCCGGCTGCTCCAGGGTGACCCGCGCCTCGGCGAGGGTGTGCCCGGCCGCCGACAGGGACGCGCCGAACCTCCCGCCGGCGGCGAGGGACGGCGAGGCCTTGCCGGGCGAGGCGAAGACCCGGGTCTGGTGCACCGAGCCCAGCTTCTTCGGGAAGCCCTGCACCCAGCCGCGGGCCATGGCGAGGTCGTTGTCGACGTAGATGTACGGGCACCAGGAGACCGGCTCGCCCCGGAACCGGGCGTCCACCAGCAGCATGAACTCGCGGTACTGGCTGCGCACCGGGTCGAGGTACTCGTCGTGCTCCGCCGAGAACTGCCAGTCGACGAAGAGCGCGACCACCCGCCCGTCGGACCCGGTGTCGGGGGTGAGCCCCTCCGGGAGGGTCGCCGCGGCGGCCGCCGGGTCGGTCCAGAACTCGACGCCGACGATGTCCCCGGCGTAGTGCCACGGCGGAGCCGAGGCGAGGTTCGCCTCTCCGCGCGGCGACAGCGGGTAGGTGTAGCCCTGCAGCATGGGGGCCTCCAGAGAGGGTGGGCGCGCTGGAAGGGACCATGTTCCGCACGGACACCGCTCCCCGGCTTGGGTCAAATGACTGCCTCGCGGTAGCTGGAGACGTCCGGGTACCGCGGAGGCTCCTCGCCGCACCCGCCGCCGTCCCCGGCCGCGGGGCGCTCCTGCCGCACGGGGCGCTCCCGGGGCCCCGCGCCGCGTTCGCAGGGGGAGGCGAGCGGGTCGGCCACCGACTGCATCTGCCCGGCCAGCCGCTGGACCAGGGCGGGGTCGAGCTGGTCCATGACGCGTCTGCGCGCGCTGGCGAGATGCGCCGGATAGGCGCCGGCCAGCCGCAGCAGGCCGGCCTCGGTCAGCTCGGCCACGTACCCGCGGGCGTCCGTGCAGTGCCGCCGCTTGGTCACCAGGCCCTGGTCCCGCAGGTGCTCCACCACCCTGGTGATACGGCTCGCGGACAGCGCCGCCGCCGTGGCCAGTTCGGTCATGCGCAGGCTGTTTCCGTCGGCCTCGGAGAGGTTGGCCAGGACGATGTACTGCGTGAGCGACAGGCCGGTGGCGCAGAGCAGGTCCTCGTCGAGCGCCCGGGGCAGAGCCACCAGCATCCGCTGCAGCGCACGCCAGAGGCGTTCCTCGTCGTTGTTCAGCGGATACGTGGGCTCCGGCGACTGCGGTGACACGTGCTGACCTCCCTTCGTTGTCCGGCCCTTCCCACTGAAGCACAGGATTACTTGCTTGACAAAGCATTTCGACACCGCCAGGATACTTGCCAAGGCAAGCAACAGCGCCGCAGCGGACCAGCCGCGCGACGCCAACCGAGAGGCCAGAAAGGCATGAGCGTCGAATTGCCCCCCGCGGGGACCTACACGGTCGATCCGGAGCGGTCGTCCATCAGCTTCACCACGCGGCACATGTTCGGTCTGGGCAAGGTGAACGGCACCTTCCGGGTGGAGTCGGCGAGCATCACGGTCGCCGAACCGGTCACCCGGTCGACCGCACACGCCGTGATCGGGGCGGGCAGTTTCCACACCGGGACGCCACGCCGTGACGAGCACGTGCGCTCCGCCGCGTTTCTCCACGCGGAGCGCCACCCCGAGATCCGGTTCGAGTCGACCGGGGTGAGCCGCGGCGCGGGCGGCGCCTGGGTCGTCGAGGGGCACCTCACGGTCCGCGGGCACCGCGCACCGGTCGAGCTGGCGGTGGACTCCCTGTCCGTCGAGAACGGCTCACTGAAGATCTCGGCCTCGGCGACCGTCGACCGGTACCGCCACGGGCTGACCGCGGCGAAGGGCCTCGCGGCGCGTCTGCTGCGGCTCACCCTGTCCGCCACCGCCCACCCTGCGGCGTCATCCGTCCAGAAGACCGAGGCGGCGTCCGCCGTCGAGAGCGCAGCACAGCGAGAGGAACTCCCCATGTCTCCCAAGATCGCGGTCATCTACTACTCGTCGACCGGTACCGTCCACGAGCTGGCGGAGGCCGTGGCCGACGGCGCCCGCAAGGAGGGTGCGGAGGTACGGCTGCTGCGCGTGTCCGAGCTCGCGCCCGAGGAGGCCATCGCGAGCAACGACGCCTGGTCGGCGCATGCCGCGGCCACCAAGGACATCCCGATCGCCACCCCGGCGGACATCGAGTGGGCCGACGCCGTCGTCTTCGGCACCCCCACCCGGTTCGGCAACATCGCCAGCCAGCTGAAGCAGTTCATCGACACGCTCGGCGGGCTGTGGGCCCAGGGCAAGCTGGCCGACAAGGTCTACAGCGGCTTCACCGCCACGGCCACCGCGCACGGCGGCCAGGAGTCCACGCTGCTCGCGCTCTACAACTCCGTCCACCACTTCGGCGGCATCCTCGTCACCCCGGGCTACACCGACCCGGTGAAGTTCGTGGACGGCAACCCCTACGGCACCAGCCACGTCAACGGCCAGGGTGCGATCCCCGTCGACGACACCGCCCGCGCCGCCGCCGTCTACCAGGGCAAGCGGGTGGCCGCGATCGCCGCCCGCTTCCAGGCCGCGTAACCACCGGCCGCGAGCGAGGCCACGTGCCGGACGGCCGCACAGACGGCCGTGTGCCCGGCGGCAGGGGGCTGCCGCCGGGCACACGGTCAGGGCGCAAGGACCGGAGGGACGCGGTCGGGGGGCTGCGAGTGCCGAAACGCGGCCGTTGCGACCAGGCGAACTTTCCCCCTGAGGCGGCGAGAAGCTGTTTCTCCGGGGGCAGGCGGGCGGCGCTTCCCCGCGGAGCGGCGATCAGCCCCTCCCCAGGGGCGGCAGCCTTCTTCGGAGGCGTCACCCGGCGGCCCGTCGTCCGCAAAGGGGCGGCAGGCGCTCGGTGCCTTCGAAGAGATCCGCGAGCGACCAGCCTCTTCTGTGAAGCAGTCGACAGGCCCCCGGGCGCACGGCACCGTCGGCGAAGGGCCGTCCGGCGAGGTCGGCGGGCGACCGTCGCGCGGCAGGAGCAGGGGCGACCGGAGCCCAGGGCGTTCGCCCGGGGCAGCTGGGCACGTCGGTCAGGACTCGCCCCTCCGGGCCAGCCACTCCTTCTCCTCGCCCGGTTCGGGCAGGACCAGGCCGCCTTCCACGGCGGAGCGGGCGGGGCCGTCCTGGAGCACGACCATGACGTGGCCCTCCGGTACGCCCGTGACGCGGGCGGCGGCCGAGGACAGGTCCAGCGCCAGCCGTGTCGCCTCCTCCTGGGGGTGTCCCCGCCGGACCCAGCCGGAGACGATCAGCGGGGCTCCGGGCTCCCCGCCGACGTAGACACTGTCCGGCGGCGGCTCGGAGAAGATCACGTTGACGTAGGCCGGCGGCACATGGTTGATCGCCACATGGATCCGGGTGATCTCGGCGGCCAGCGCGGCCTTCGACTCACCGGTCAGCGTTCCCTGCGCTGCGGTGCAGGTGTAGACGGGCATTTCGGCTCCTCATCGGACAGGGGCGGAATCGGAATCGCTCACGGCGACGACGGAAGGGCGGCGAGGGCCGTGATGGAAGCGGTGGTCCTGGGTGTGGACCGGAAGATCGTGCTGGAGTCGAGGCCCGAGCCGGGCCTCCGTCCCGATCAGGTGATCGTGGAGGTCGACCTGTGCGGCATCTGCGGCAGTGACCTGCACGCGCCGCAGCTGCCTCAGGTCTACCGCGGCGGTTTCGTCATGGGCCACGAACCCTCGGGCCGTATCACCCGCGTGGGCGACGAGGCCGGGGACTGGAAGGTGGGCCAGCGGATCGCCGTCAACCCGAACGGCAACGTGTGCGGCCACTGCACGTACTGCCTCTCGGGGCGGCCCAACTTCTGCCGGCAGGCGACCATGGAGACCGCGCTCGGGCTCCAGATGGACGGCGCCCTCGCCCGGCGGATGGCCGTCTTCCCGGGCACCCTGCGGGCGCTGCCCGCCTCGATGGGGCGCCTGGAGGCCGCCTGGGTCGAGCCGACGGCCACCGCACTGCGGGCCGCGGTCCTGGCCGGTGGCCTCGGGGGCGCCACCGTGGCGGTGTTCGGCGGCGGCCCGATCGGCCAGCTGGCCTGCCGTATCGCCGCCCACCGGGGCGCGGGCCGGGTCGTCCTGGTGGAGCCGGCCCCGGAGCGCCGCCGCTTCGGCCCGGCCTCCGGCGCCGATCTGACCCTGAGCCCGGCCGAGTCGGGCGCCGAGCTCGCCGAGTCCACGGTGGACGTGGTGTTCGAGTGCTCGGGCAACGCGGCGGCCCGGGCGGAGGCCCTGCGGCTGCTGACCCCAGGCGGGGTGCTGGTCAACGTGGGGGCGGGGCCCGGCGGCGGCTTCGACCCCGATGTCGTCCTGCTCAAGGAGATCACCAACCGTGGGTCGTTCGTGTACGGCTCCGAGTTCGACGACGCCGTCGGCCTGCACGCCCGCGGCGACATCCGCGTCGACGACCTCACCACGGAAATCGTCCCGGTCGGCGAGGCCCTGCGGGCCATCGACGCCCTGCGCTCCGCCGAGGTCATGAAGGTGTTCGTCGCACCCAACGGCTGACACCACACTCCGACGGCCCAAGGTGTCCCGGCTTCGGTCATCCGACTGACGCCGGAACCGGGGTGTACGGTCACCCGGCCGTGCGCGGCCCGGATGAGGCCCGGGTGCGCCGTCGTTTCAGCAGACCCTTCAGTCATCGGACGGAAGGCGTGGCGGCCGTGCCCGGGTCAGGATGGGACGGATCATCCCGATATCGGGCCCGGCACTAAAGCTGGCAGGCTGCCATGACCGCACAAGCCACCGTCCGAAGCGTGACCTACGATCTGCTGCGTTCCCTAGGCCTCACCACCGTCTTCGGGAATCCGGGGTCCACCGAACAGCCGTTCCTGCAGGAGTTCCCGGAGGACTTCACCTACGTACTCGCCCTGCAGGAGGCCTCCGTCATCGCGATGGCGGACACCTTCGCCCAGGTCACCGGCCGGCCCGCACTGGTCAACGTGCACTCCTCGGCCGGGCTGGGCAACGCCGTCGGCAACCTGGTCGCCGCCTACCACGGCAACACCCCACTGATCGTCACCTCCGGCCAGCAGCACCGGGAACTGCTGATCGGCGAGCCCTACCTGGGCAACCGGGAGGCCACCACGCTGCCCAAGCCGTGGGTGAAGTGGTCGTACGAACCCGCCCGCGCCGAGGACGTGCCCGAGGCGTTCCTGCGGGCCTACGCGATGGCCCTGCAGCCGCCCGCCGGTCCCGTCTACCTGTCCGTGCCGATGGACGACTGGAAGCGGCCGCTGTCCGGCTTCACCCGCATGCGGACCTTCAGCAACCGGGTGGTGCCCGACCCGGACCGGCTGCGCACCTTCGCGGACCGCATCTCCGCCAGCAGGAATCCGGCACTGGTCTTCGGTCCTGAGGTCGACAAGGCCGGCGGCTGGGACGTGGCCGTCGCGCTCGCGGAGAAACTGCGCGCGGCCGTCTACGGCTCCCCGCTCCTGGACCGCGCCTCCTTCCCCGAGGACCACCCGCTCTTCCGCGGCCCCCTCGGCATGTCGGTCAAGACCATCAGCGACCGCCTCCAAGGGCACGACCTCGTGGTGGTGGTCGGCGCGGAGGTCTTCCGCTACTACCCCTACGTGCCGGGCTCCTACCTGCCCGACGGCACCGAACTCCTCCAGATCACCGGCAACCCCGACGTGGCCGCCGCGGCGCGGGTGGGCGACAGCCTGCTGGGGGACCCCAAGACGGCGATCGAGCTGCTCCTGGTCACGGTCGAGGACGGATCCGCCCGGACCGCCCCGCAGCCGATGGAGCGCCCCCGGGTGCTCCCGGAGGCACCGAACAGCCCGCTGACCCCGCCGGAGGTGTACGCCGCCCTGAGCAGCGTCAAGCCGGCCGACGCGGTCATCGTCAACGAGTCGACCTCCACGATGGCCCAGCAGATCGAGTGGCTGCCCACCACCCGGACCGGGTCCTTCTTCGCCACCGCCAGCGGCGGCATCGGATGGGGCGCGCCGGCGGCCGTCGGGGTGGCCCTGGCCGACCGGCAGCGGGGTGTGCCCCGGCCGGTCGTCGGGCTGATCGGCGACGGCTCCTTCCAGTACTCCGTGCAGTCCGTCTGGACGGCGGCGCAGCACCGGCTGCCGATCGTCTACGTCGTGATGCGCAACCAGGAGTACTCGATCCTCAAGTCGTTCGCGGTCCTGGAGGAGACGCCGGGCGTGCCCGGCCTCGACCTGCCCGGTCTCGACATCGCCGGTGTGGCCCGCGGTTTCGGCTGCCGCGCGGTCGACGTCGACACGACCGAGGACCTGCAGCGCGAGTTCAAGGCGGCCCTGACCGCGGACACCACCACCGTCATCGTGGTGGCCACCCAGCCGCAGAAGGCCATGCTGTGACGGGCGCACGGGAGTAGATCGGGAGCTGGGGAGCAGAGATGGATCTCGGACTGAAGGACCGCGTCTACATCGTCACCGGCGGCACCCGTGGTCTCGGCCTGGCCGCCGCCCGCGAGCTGACCTCCGGCGGCGCCAAGGTGGTGGTCAGCGGGCGCAGCACGCACTCGCTGGCCGCGGCCGAGGCGGAGCTGGGCGGACCCGGGCAGGCCGTCGGGGTCGTCGCCGACAACGCCGACGCCGGGACTCCGGACCGGCTGTTGGCCGCGGCACACGAGGCGTTCAAGGGGCTGGACGGCGTGCTCATCAGCGTCGGCGGCCCGCCGACGGGCACCACGGACAGCATCGACGACGAACAGTGGCGGGCGTCCTTCGAATCGGGCTTCCTGGGCGCGGTGCGGTTGTCGCGGGCCGTCGCCGCGCGGCTGGGCGAGGGCGGGGTGATCGGTTTCGTCCTGTCGACCTCGGTGTACGAGCCGATCCCCGGCCTCGCCGTCTCCAACGCCCTGCGGCCCGCACTGGCCGGCTACGCCAAGACCCTCGCCGGGGAGGTGGGCCCGCGGGGCATCCGCGTGGTCGGGCTGGTCCCGGCCCACATCGCGACCGACCGGACGCTCGAACTCCAGTCGATCACCGGCGACGCCGACACCACCGCCGCCGGCATCCCGCTGCGCCGCCTCGGCACCCCGGAGGAGTTCGGCCGCACCGCCGCGTTCCTGCTGTCGCCGGCCGCGGCCTACGTCACGGGCGCGATGGTGACGGTCGACGGCGGAACACGGGCCAGTTTCTAGCATCCACCGCGTCCGAACTCTCCTTGACAGTCCCCTACTTGACCATAATGCTTGCCGACGAAAGCAATATGTTCAGGCGGGAGACCTCGATGACCACACACACCCCGGGCGGCGAGGGCACCGCACTGCGGGCCGTACTGGAGGGGTCCGCGTTCCAGGCGGACCCGCATGCGGCGCTGCGGCGGCTGACGGAGTCGGGGGCCGCGCACCGCTGCGAACCGGCCGGTGCGCCGCCGCAGTTGCTGGTCACAGGATACGAGGCGGCACGCCAGGTGCTCACCGATCCGCGGGTCTCCAAGCGCAGCGAGCGCGCGGGGCTGGAGCCCGGCTGGCTGATGAGCGGGGTCCGGGACGAGGTCGGGGTCGACTACATGCTGACCATGGACCCGCCCGACCACACCCGGCTGCGCAAGGTGGTGGCCCGTGCCTTCACCCCGCAGCGGGTCGAGGCGCTGCGGCCGCGGACCCGGGAGATCGCGTCCCGGCTGGCGGACGACGTACTGGCCGCGGAGACTCCGGACCTGGTCGACGGCTTCGCCGCCCGCGTCCCCATCGCGGTGATCTGCGAACTGCTCGGTGTGCCGCTGGGCGACTGGGACCGGTTCCGCTGGGCCTCGGAGCAGATCGTGGCCCCGGTCGCCGGTTCGGACCGGGAGGAGGCCTACCTATGGATGAGCGGGTATCTGGCGGAGCTCATCACCGGCAAGCGGGCCGAGCCCGGGCCGGACCTGCTGAGCGCCCTGGCCGGTGACACCGGCGACGACCGGCTCACCGACCCGGAGCTGGTCGGCATGGCCTTCCTGCTGCTGATCGCCGGGTACGAGACGACCGCGAACCTCATCGGCTCGGTGCTCCTCGGCCTCGCCCGGCAGCCGGACCTCCTCAAGGCGCTGCGCGCCGATCCGGGGCTGGTCCCCGCGGCGGTCGAGGAGTTCCTGCGGTTGGACGGGCCGGTGGTGACGGCGACCGAGCGCTTCGCCACCGAGGACCTGCGGGTGGGAGACGTCCCGGTACGGCGCGGCGACATGCTGCTGGTGTCCCTGGCCGCGGCGAACCGGGACCCGGCCCGCTTCGAGGACCCGGACGCCTTCCGCCCGGAGCGTCCGGCCGGCGGCCATCTCGCCTTCGGTCACGGCGTCCACCACTGCCTGGGCGCTCCGCTGGCCCGGATGGAGGCCGAGGTCGCGGTCGCCGCGTTCGTAGGCCGGGTGGCGGGTCTCAGCCTGGCCGTGGCCGAGGCGGACCTGGAGTGGGCGCCGGGCCTGTTGATGCACGGAGTACGGCGGCTGCCCGTGTCGGTCGTGGCTTCCGAGAACACCGGGGATTCCGGGGACACCGGGGATTCCGTCTAGGCCCTGCCGTTTGGATCAGCCTGGCTATGAGGTGCTGCGCCTTTCGACAGACCCGAGTGGGGCCTGGTGCGTGCAGCTGCAAGGCGGAGGAGGGAGTCGACGCGGTGGGGGCACCTCCCGGCCGAAGGCTGGGGGACGTCGGCGAGTGACGACAACGCCGCAGATGTGCGTGCCAGGCCCCGCGACGCCGGGATGATCCAAACGGCAGGGCCTAGAGGGACGCCGGTGGCACCAGGCGGCCCCGGGAGATGAGGGATGCCGCCTTCTTGAGGTGGTGGACGCTGATGCTGACGCCGTAGCCGTCGATGCCCGGGGTCACGGCGATGCGCGTGGTCAGGAAGCGGTAGAAGTCCTCGGGATCGCGGGCGACGACGGTGACCATCAGGTTGTGCTCCCCGCTGATGGCACCGACGAAGGGGACCTCGTCGTGCCGGGCGGCCTCCGCGCCGACCCGCTCCAGGTGAGCGGGGGCGACCCGCAGCCAGAGGATGGCGTTGAGCCGGTGGCCCAGCCGCTCGGGGAGCAGTTCGACCTCGTACTCAAGGGTTCCGGAGCTCTCCAGCGACTCCAGCCGGCGAGCCACCCGGGACAGCGACCAGCCGGTGAGTTCGGCGAGCCGGGTGTGGGTGGTGCGGCCGTCCTGGGCGAGGGCGTCGAGCAGCGGGGCGTCCTCGTCGGCCGGCGGGGGCGGGGGCCCAGGGGTGAGGGTCGGTCGTTCCGAGGTCAGCAGCCGGACCTGCTCGGGGTCGAGGCTGTCGCCGTAGCCGGTCCACCCGGCGGTGCCGGGCGCGTCGTAGTTGTGGATGATCAGGTCGATGCTGACGTCCAGGACCGAGGCGGACTTCGGCAGCTGCCGGAGCAGGACGTCCTCGCGCGGCATGTCGAGCGGTGAGCGCATGACGCAGATGATCTCCGAACCGCCCGAGGCCAGGTGGGCCCAGGAGATGTCGGGGCGCCGGGCGAGGGCGTCGGCGAGCGGGGCGACCCGGTCGGGGCGGCAGCGGATGCGGGTGACCCACTGCGCGGCGCCGTACACCCGCGGGTTGACCAGCCCCACCACCCGCAACGCCCCGCTGCGGCGAAGCGCCTGGTAGCGGCGGGCCGCGGTCTGCTCGGACACCCCGGCCACCTCGCCGATCCGGCGGAAGGGCAGCCGGGGCGCGCACTGCAGAGCGCGGAGGATCTTTCGGTCTACCTCGTCGAGCATGGTGGAAGTTTGCCACGCGGATCAGCAATCTGGAGGATTCTGCGGCCGTGAGCGGACCTGGTTGGCGGTTGCGCGAGCGGGATCGGATGCTGTGGCGGCGGGTCTCCCCTCGGAAGCCCGTACGACACAGGCCGCCGGACACGCCGGTGGCCTTCGACCGCGGTGCGGTGCGCCGCGAAGGAGTATCTCCGTGAACGTCACGACACCGGCGAGCGGGCCGGTCGAGCGACGGGCGGCCACCATCGTCATGGCCTGCCTGGGCGTCTTCGTCGCCTATCTTCCGGTCACCACCGTCGCCGTGAGCCTGCCCGCCCTGCAGGCCGCGCTGAACGCCTCGACCGCCCAGCTGTCATGGGTGCAGGACGCGTTCGTGCTGCCGATGGCCGCGTTCATCCTGACCGCGGGCGTCTTCGGGGACGTCCACGGGCGCAAGAAGGTGTTCCAGGCCGGCCTGCTGTTCTCGGCCGCGGGCGCGGTCACCGCCCTGTGCGCGCACTCGATCGGGGTCGTCTGGGCCGGACAGGCCCTGGCCGGCGTCGGCGCGGCCGCGCTGCTGCCGACCACGCTGGCGCTGATCAGCCATGCGGTGCCGGACCACCGGGAGCGCGGCAAGTTCATCGGCGTCTGGGCCACCTGCCTGATGGCGGCCCTGGCCGTCGGCCCGCTGATCGCCGGTGTGGTCGTCCAGCACTTCTCCTGGCGCTGGGTCTACCTGCCGAGCGTTCCCGTCGCGCTCCTGGCCGTCGTCGTCGCGGCGCGGCAGCTGCCCGACTCACGGGCACCGCACGGGCGCCGCCTGGACTGGCCCGGCCAGCTCACCGCCACGCTCGCGGTCACCGCGCTGGTGTACGGCGTCATCGAGGGCGGGGCGGGCTCGTTCACCGACGTCAAGGTGATGGTGGCGCTGTTCACGGCCGTGGCCGCCGGTGCCGCGTTCGTGCTGGCGGAACGGCGCAGCGACAGCCCGATGCTGGACCTGACCCTGTTCCGCAGCCCTGCCTTCACCGCCACCACGCTGGTCGCGATGACCAGCTTCCTGGCGCTCATCGGGTTCTTCTTCGTGCTCAGCCTCTACTTCGGCATGGTGCAGCGGCTCGACACCATGGCGGCGGCCTGGCGGCTGCTGACGGTCACCGGGGCGGCCCTGCTGGTCGGCGGGCCGGCCGGGCGGCTGATGCACCGGATATCGGCGCGGGTGATGATCACCGGCGGCCTGCTGCTGGTGGCCGCCGCGCAGTTCGCGCTGACCGGTCTGGCCGCCGACACCTCGTTCGGCTCGGCGGCCTGGCGGCTCGCCCTGCTGGGCCTCGGCATGGGCTTCGTCATGACGCCGATGACCGCGACCGCGGTGGCCTCCGTGCCGTACCACCTGGCCGGCATGGCCGCCGCAGGCAACAACGCCTTCCGGCAGGTCGGCGGCGCCCTCGGCCCGGCCGTCCTGGGTGCGCTGCTCACCACCCGGGCCCTCGATGCGCTTCCCGGTCACCTCACCGACGCGGGGATCACCGGCGCGGCGCAGGACCGCATCGTCACGACCGCGCAGGCGGACGGTCTGGGCGCGGTCGCCGGCCTGGACCTGGGCGCCCGCACAGGGCAGACGATGGGCGCGCTCGGCGACTCCTTCCTGGACGGAATGCGCCTGTGTCTGATCACTGCGGGGAGCCTGACGCTGCTGGCCGCCCTGGTCGCGGTGGTCCTGCTGCGCGCACCCCGGCAGCAGGGGACGCTCAGGGCGGCGGGGCACACCACGGCCTCGGCCGAGCAGGCCCCGGCGGCGCGGGGCGCCTGACGGCTCACCGCACCAGGCAGGGCCGTTTGGCGTCGAAGGTCCAGCCCTCCACCAGGTAGCGCATCCCGGTCGCGTCGTCCCGGCCCGCGCCGAGCCGCTGCTCCTCGTGGAGGGCGTGGGCCGCGAGCAGCCGGTCCATGTCGAGACGGACGCCGAGGCCGGGGGCGTCGGTGACGGCGACCTCGCCGCCGGTGATCCTCGGCGGTTCCACGGTGAGGCGCTCCTGTCCCTCCTGCCAGATCCAGTGCGTGTCCAGGGCGTTGTAGTCGCCGGGGGCCGCGGCACCGCAGTGGGCCATCATGGCCAGCGAGATGTCGAAGTGGTTGTTGGAGTGGCAGCCCCAGGTCAGCCCCGTCTCGTGGCAGAGCTGCGCCACCCGCACCGACCCCCGCATGGTCCAGAAGTGCGGGTCCGCGAGCGGAATCGACACCGACTGCAGGGCGAGGGCATGGGTGAGCTGCCGCCAGTCGGTGGCGATCATGTTGGTCGCGGTGGGCAGCCCGGTGGCCCGGCGGAACTCGGCGAGGATCTCGCGCCCGGAGTAGCCGCCCTCGGCCCCGCAGGGGTCCTCGGCATAGGCGAGCGTGCCGAGCAGTGGGCGGCACAGCTCGACGGCCTCGTGCAGGGACCAGGCGCCGTTGGGGTCGAGGGTGATCCGGGCCTCGGGGAAGCGTTGCTTGAGCGCCTGTACGGCCTTGACCTCCTCGGCGCCGGCCAGGACTCCGCCCTTGAGCTTGAAGTCACGGAAGCCGTAGTGGTCGTAGGCCGCCTCGGCCTGCCGGACGATCGACTCCGGGGTGAGTGCCTCCTCGCGGCGGATCCGGTACCACTCCACGTCGGCGTCGGGTTCGCGGAGGTAGTCCAGGTCGGTGCGGTCGGGGTCGCCGACGTAGAAGAGGTAGCCGAGGACGCGTACCGAGTCGCGCTGCTTGCCGTCGCCGAGCAGGGCGGCGACGGGCACCTCCAGGTGCTGGCCGAGCAGGTCGAGCAGGGCGGACTCGACGGCGGTGACGGCGTGCACGGTGGTGCGCAGGTCGAAGGTCTGCTCCCCGCGGCCGCCTGCGTCCCGCCCGCCGAACTCCTCCCCCATGGCCCGCAGCACCCGCTGGTAGTCACCCGGCCGGGACCCGACGACCAGCGGCTCGGCATCCCGCAGGGTCCGGGTGATCGCCTCCCCGCCAGGTACCTCGCCGAGCCCGGTCCGGCCCTCGGAGTCCTCGACGACCACCACGTTGCGGGTGAAGTACGGGGCGTGCGCACCGGAGAGGTTGAGGAGCATGGAGTCCCGGCCTGCTACCGGGTACACGGAGAAACGGGTGACGAAGGGCTGACTCATACAGAGACAGTATCTACATATGAAGACGAAGGCCAGGGAGCGGATCCGTACGTTTCAGGACCGGGCCCTCAACGGCCGCCCGGGGTGACCAGTCCCGTCTCGTAGGCGACGACCACCGCCTGGGCGCGGTCGCGCAGGGAGAGTTTGCCGAGGACGCGGGAGACGTGGGTCTTGACGGTGGCCTCGGAGAGGTGGAGGCGGGCGGCCAGGCCGGCGTTGGACAGGCCCTGGGCCAGCAGGCGCAGGACGTCGAGTTCACGGGGGGTGAGGTGGGCGAGGTCGCGGTGCAGGGCGGCGCTGTCGGTACCGGCCCGGGCGAACCGTTCGACGAGGCGGCGGGTGATGGCGGGCGCCAGCAGCGCGTCGCCGGAGCGGACCGTGCGGACGGCGGCCGTCAGGTGCTCGGGTGTGACGTCCTTGAGCAGAAAGCCGCTGGCCCCGGCGGACAGCGCCGCGTACACGTACCGGTCGAGGTCGAAGGTGGTCAGCATGAGGATGCGCGGCGGGTCGGGGGTGGCGAGGATGCGGCGGGCCGCCTCCAGGCCGTCCAGTTCGGGCATCCGGATGTCCATCAGGACGACGTCCGGCCGGGTGCGCCGCACCGCGTCCACGGCCTCGTGGCCGTCGGTGGCCTCGGCGACGACCTCGATGCCGTCGGCCGCGAGGATCAGCCGGAAGCCGGTGCGCACCAGTGCCTGGTCGTCGGCGACGACGACGCGCGGCGCGCCCACCTGCGAACTCACGTGCCCTCCAGGGGTATCTGGGCCCGGACCCGGTAACCGCCCAGCGGGCGCGGCCCGTTGCTCAGGGTGCCGCCGTGCACGGCGAGCCGCTCGCGCAGCCCGAGCAGTCCGCGTCCGTTGCCCGTCGCGGCGGCCGGTCCGGGGGTGCCGCCGGAGTCGGTGACCTCGACGCGCAGTTCGTCCTCGCCGTAGTCGACGCGCACGACGGCACGCGAACCGGCCGCGTGCTTCAGGGTGTTGGTCAGGGCCTCCTGGACCACACGGTAGGCGGTCAGCTCGACCCCGCCCGGCAGCGGCCGGACCGTTCCGGAGACCGACAGCTCGACGGGGGTGCCGGTGCCCCGGGTCCGGTCGATCAGCGGGCCGAGCCGCTCCAGACCCGGCTGCGGCTCCAGCTCCGTCTCCTCGGCGTCGTCCATCGTGAGCAGCCCCATCACCTGCCGCAGCTCCCCCATCGCCGTACGGCCGCCGGCCTCCACCGCGAGCAGCGCCTCGCGCGCCTGCTCGGGCGAACTGCCCATGATCTTACGGGCGGCGCCGGCCTGGATGACCATCACGCTGACGTTGTGCGTCACGACGTCGTGCAACTCCCTCGCGATCCGGGCCCGTTCGTGTTCCACGGCACTGCGCAGCGCCTCGGCCTGGCGCCGCTCCACCTCCGCCAGCCGCACCCGGCTCTCGGCCGCCCGCACCTTCCAACTGCGCAGCCCGACCGTGGCCACGACCAACGGCGCGGAGATCATCAGCGGCACGTACTGGGTGGGCACGGTCGGATCGACGCCGAAGGGAGTGTGCGGTACCGACTTCCCGATCACGAAGGTGAGCAGCACGGCCAGCGCGAGCGTGGCCGTCGCCGCCGGCCGGTAGGGGCTGTAGGCGGCCGCGCTGTAGGCGGCGATGACGCAGGCGTAGAAGGTGAGCCGGGTGACGTCACCAGGGGTGAGCGCGTTCGCCACCAGCACGATCCACAGCACGGCCAGCGGGTAGCGGCGGCGCCAGACGAGCGGCACGGAGGCCAGGAACACCAGGCAGACCAGCCCCACGATGCTGTGCCGGTGGGCCTGGTCGTCGAGGTCACCGGTCGTGTAGTCGAGGGAGGAGACCAGCACGATCAGGGCGAGGGCGGCGTCGAAGAGCCTGCCGCGCACGGTGGGCACGGGAACGGCACCGCTCGGCTCGGCCAGCGCGCGCAGCCGTTCCCGGAACGGCTCCCCCACCCGTGCAGTCGTCATCGCCCCATTCTCGGCGCCGCACGCTCCCCCGGCATCCCTCGCCCGACTACATCTCAAGGATGACTCCACGGGCCATACCCCCGGCACGGTACGGCGATTACCCCCGGCGGCCGTCGTGCCCGGCCCGGCCCGTTCCCTAGCGTCGGCGGCCACCGAGGGACGGAGGCCCACCGATGACGACACCGCTGATCGAACTGCGGGACGTGACCCGGCGTTACGACGCCGGACCGCCCGCGCTGCTGGACGTGACCCTGACCGTGGCACCCGGGGAGGCCGTCGCCGTGCTGGGGCCCTCCGGCAGCGGCAAGTCGACGCTGCTGAACCTGATCGCGGGCCTGGACCGGCCGGACGAGGGCACGGTCACCGTGGACGGCGTCCGGGTGGACGGGCTGGGCGAGGCGGGCGCGGCCCGCTACCGACGGGCGAGCGTCGGGATGGTGTTCCAGTTCTTCAACCTGCTGGACGACCTGACCGTCGCCGACAACGTGGCGTTGCCCGCCCAACTCGCGGGAACGGGACGGCGGGAGGCCGCCCGCCGGGCCGGGGAACTGCTCGAGTCGCTGGGCATCGCGGCCCAGGCGACCGCCTACCCCGGCCGGCTCTCCGGCGGTCAACGCCAACGCGTCGCGGTGGCCCGGGCGTTGATGAACCGACCCGCGCTGCTGCTGGCCGACGAGCCGACGGGCGCCCTGGACTCCGCGTCCGGAGCCGACGTCGCCCGTCTCCTCCGGGAGCTCAACGCAGACGGCCAGACCCTCGTCCTGGTCACCCACGACCACGACCTGGCCAGGGCCTGCACCCGGCGCACGGTCCAGCTCGCCGACGGCCGGATCACCACCGACGTCACGGCGGAGACGGTCCGATGAGCGGCCTGTTCCGGGTCGTCCGGTCGGGCATGACCCGGCGCCGTACCCAGACACTGGTCATCACCCTGGCCGCGCTGCTGGCGGTGACTGCTTCCGTGCTGGCCGGTGCGCTCCTTGTGGCCTCCCGGGCGCCCTTCGACCATGCCTTCGCCCGGCAGCGGGGCGCCCAGCTCACCGCGCAGTTCGACGCGCGCCGGTCCACCACCGGCCAACTCGCGGCCTCCGCACACGCGTCCGGGGTGACTGGGTCGTCCGGCCCGTTCCCGACGGCGACCGCCACGCCGGCGGCCACCGGCGCGCTGCCGGTCGTCGACGCGCTCTCGGTCGTCGGACGTGCCGATCCCGGCGGGGCGGTGGACCGGCTCACGGTGACCGAGGGTCGGTGGGCGCGGCGGACCGGCGAGATCGTGCTCGCGGCGGACCCGGACGGACCGCCCGTGCGGCTCGGGCAACGGCTGGACTTCCCCGGCCTGCCCGGCAGTCCGGCGCTCACCGTGGTCGGCACGGCCCGGTCGGTGAGCCGTACCGCCGACGCCTGGGTGGTGCCCGCGCAGATCGCCGGGCTCACGCGGTCCGGCCGGGCCGACGGCTACCAGATGCTGTACCGCTTCGCCCACGCGGCCACCGACGCCCAGGTCGCCCGGGACCGCGCGGCGGTGGCGGCGGCCGTACCGAAGGGAGCACTCACCGACGCCCGGTCCTGGCTCTCCGTAAGGCTGTTCGCGACCCGCGAGACCGCCCTGTACGTGCCGTTCCTGGTCGCCTTCGGGGTGCTGGGCCTGGTGATGTCGGCGCTGGTCGTCGGGAACGTGGTCGCCGGTGCGGTGGGCACCGGGCTGCGGCGGATCGGCGTCCTGAAGGCGGTCGGCTGCACTCCGGGGCAGGTCGTCCGCGCCCATGTGGCGCAGGCACTGGTCCCGGCCGCGATCGGCACCGGGCTCGGCGTGGTCGTCGGGCAGTTGCTCGCGGCGCCGCTGCTGGCGGACACCGCGGCCGTGTACGGCTCGGTCGGACTCGGGGTCTCCGCCGGCGTCGATCTGGCCGTCGTGGGCGGGGTACTGGGCGTGGTGTCCGGCACGGCGTGGCTGAGCGCCTGGCGGGCCGGGCGGCTGCGCACGGTCGACGCGCTGGCCGTGGGCCGGACCCCGGCGGCGGGCCGGGGCCGTACGACGGCCCGGCTGACGGCCCGGCTGCCGGTGCCACGGCCGGTGGGCCTCGGTCTGGCCCGGCCCTTCCACCGCCCGGCCCGCGCCGCGTCGATGGTCGCGGCGGTCGTCTTCGGCACGGCGGCGGTCACCTTCGCCACCGGGATGGCCGCATCGCTGGGAGAGGTGGTGGCGGCCAAGAACCACAACGCGGCGGACGTGACCGTGGGCGCCGGGCGGACGGCGGGCCCGGTACCCGTCGGGCCGGACGCTCCCCAGGTCACGGCCGCACAGGCCGCGGCCGTCGAGGCCGCGATCGCCGCCCAGCCGGGCACCCGCAACCAGTACGGCAGCGTCACGGCCGAGGCCAAGGTCGCCGGGGTGACGGGCGGCGTGCCGGTGATCGCCTACGACGGTGACGCCTCCTGGGGCGGGTTCGTGATGGTGTCCGGGCGCTGGGTCCGGGCGGCCGGTGAGGCGGTGGTGGCGGCCCCGTTCCTGACCGCGAGCGGAGCCGAGGTGGGCGACACCGTCACCCTCACCGTGAACGGCTCCCCGGTGCGGACCCGGATCGTCGGCGAGGTCTTCGACGTCGGCGAGCAGGGCCTGCGGGTGTTCACGGACCTCGCGTCGCTCCGGACCGCCGCCCCGGACCTGCACCCGGCCGACCATTCCGTGCGGCTCACCCGGGGCACCGACGCCGACGCGTACGTGAGACACCTGAACGCGGCCCTGAAGCCGCTCGGCGTCTCGGCCACCGACACCAAGTCGGTCAACGGCAGCGACGGTGCGGTCGCCCTCGACACGCTGGCGGCCGCACTCACCCTGATCCTGGTGGCGGTGGCCGGACTCGGCGTGCTCGGCGGGGTCGTCCTCGACACCCATGAGCGCATCCGCGACCTGGGCATCCACAAGGCGCTCGGGATGACACCCCGGCAGACGGTGGCGATGGTGATCGCCTCGGTCGTCCTGCCGGGGCTGGCGGGCGGTGCGCTCGGCGTCCCGCTGGGCCTCGCCGTGCACCGCGTCGTCATGCCCGCCATGGGCGACAGCGCCGGACTGCGCCTGCCCGACGTGGTCCTCGACGTCTACCGGACACCCGAACTGCTCCTCCTCGCCCTGAGCGGCACGGCGATCGCGATCCTCGGCGCGCTGCTCCCGGCCGGCTGGGCGGCCCGCGTCCGGACGGCGACGGCACTGCGCACCGAGTAGCTCAACGACCGGTTCTGGACGCGCCGGTGACAAGCCATGAGACTGAGGGGGTCCGCCGCCCCGGCCCCAGGAGGGTGACCATGGCCGACACGACAGCGACGCCCCCGCGCGTCGAACTCACCCCGCAGGCCGCCGAACTGGTGCGCAGGCTGCACGCCGAGCACGGCCCGCTGATGTTCCACCAGTCCGGCGGCTGCTGCGACGGCAGCGCGCCCATGTGCTATCCCGACGGCGAGTTCCGCACCGGCGGCTCGGACGTGCTGCTGGCCGAGCTGGCGGTGGACGGTGTCGAGCAGCCGGTCACCTTCTGGATGTCCCGCAGCCAGTACGAGGTGTGGAGCCACACCCGGCTGATCGTGGACGTGGTACCCGGACGGGGGAGCGGCTTCTCCCTGGAGGCACCCGAGGGGGTGCGTTTCCTCACCCGTTCTCGCGTAGTCGACGGCTAGCAGCCCCGCCGGTCACTCTCGTCTGCTGCACTTCCCCCGAGTCCTGAGGAACTTGACGAGACATCAGGGGGTGCGGTGACGCATCGTCAGAGACGACTTGCAGCGACGACCCGAACTCTGTGCACGATTCTCACCACGTCCGGCATGCTGGCCGGTGCGGCCCTCGCGGGGGCGGCACCGGCCGGCGCCGTGTCGGGCTCCGCCCGGCAGATCGCGTCCGGTGTCGCCTACCGGCAGTTCGACGTCCCGGCGGCCAAGGGCACGGTCCACGCCCATCTGCTGACCGTCGACCTGACCGATCCGCACGTCCACGTGGACCTGCTCTCCCCGGGTGCGGTGGCCGCACGGTCGCCGGTGTCCGCGATGGCGGACGCGGCGGGCGCGGTCGCGGGCGTGAACGGCGACTTCTTCAACATCAACGAGACCCAGCACCCGGGCGTCGAGGCGACCGGCGCGAGCGTCGGTCCGGCGATCGCGCACGGCAGGGCGCTCAAGGCGGCGGTGCCGACGGCCCAGCGGTTCGGCCCGGCGCTGCCGCCCGGCACCGACACCACCGACGTCTTCGGCGTCGGCGTGGACCGCCGGGCCCGGCTCGACCGGCTGACGCTCGCCGGCACGGTCCGCACCCCCGACGCCACCCTGGCGCTGCGGGGCCTCAACCAGTACGCGCTGGCGCAGGGGTCCGTCGGGGCCTATACCGCCGCCTGGGGCCCGGCCTCCCGCAAGCGCGCCACCTGCGGCTCGGACACCGACCGGGCCGCCGGGTGCAGCACGGACACCTACGAGGTGCAGGTCCGCGCCGGCAGGGTCGTCGCCACCTCCGACACCCCGGGCAGCGGTGCGATCGCCACGGGTACGACCGTCCTGCTGGGCCGGGAGGCGGGCGCGGACAAGCTGCGCGCCCTCACCAAGGGCGAACGGGTCACGGTGCGCGAGCGCATGGTGGCGTCCGCCTCCTGGATCCGGTACCGCTTCGCGGTCGGCGGCTACCCGGTGCTGCGCGACGGCCAACCGCTGGCCGGGCTGAACGGCACCACCTCGGCCGTGCGCACGGCCGTCGGCTACGCGAACGGCGGGCGCACGCTTCTGCTGCTGGCGCTGGACGGCGCGGTGGCCTACCGCAGCGGCATGACCATTGCCGAAGTGGCGGACGAGATGCGGCAGTTGGGAGCAGCCGACGCGTTCAGTCTGGACGGCGGCGGCTCCACGACGATGGTGGCCCGCACCGCGGGGGCGAAGACGGTGAGCGTGCTCAACCACCCGACCGACAGCCCGGAGCGCGCCGTGGCGAACGGGATCGGGGTCTTCTGGAAACCCTGAGCGGATGACTCAGGGTTTCAGACTGCTGACCAGATCGGCGGTCGCGGTGAGCCCGCTGGTGATGGTCGGCGCCATGCTGGTACTGGCCAGAAAGAACCCGAACAGCATGCAGACCAGGGCGTGCGAGATCTTCAGCGCGCCCTGGCGCATGAAGATCACGGCCAGCAACAGGAGCAGCAGCACCACAGAGATCGAAACGGCCATCGCGAACCTCCTCCGCCACGCCCGTTTCAGGGCGTTCGCCCGCAAGTGTGGCGTAGCGGAGGGCAGGCCCGTGCGGTTGACACGACCCCCGTTCGAGTGGTGTTACGACGCCGCGTGGGCGTCCAGGAAGGCCTCCAGGCCGGCCAGGTCGTCGGTGTTGAAGTAGTCGATACCGGCGGTGAACAGCTCGCCCCACAGCGCGTCACGGGCGGGGCCGGCCAGGTCGGGGGTGTTCCAGAAGCGCACCGCCTGGCCGCGGTCGTGTGCCTGGCCGATGATGTCGCGCAGCTTCTGCCGCTCCGCGTCGGGGAACGCGCCCTCGCCGAGCCAGGTGAAGTTGAGCTGCCAGTTGTCGCTGATCAGCGGGACGAAGGAGGCGGGCGCCGAGGTGCCGAGGTCGGTGAGCCGGCCGTCGTAGAAGGCCCGGCGGACGCTCTGGGCCTCCATCGGCGCGCGGGCGGCACGGTCACCTGAGATGACGTTGGTGACCGCACCGGGGACGACCCGGCCGTGGCGGTACGTCGTGAACAGGTGCGGGTAGCGCCGCAGATGCCGGTCGAGCTCCAAGTAGGTCGAGGAGCCCTCGGTCTTGATGTCGATCAGCAGTTGCAGCGGCTTGCGCCAACCGCGGTACACGGAGCCGTGGTTGGCCTCGACGATCGCGGCCAGCGGGTCGAGGTAGAGGGATTCGAGGGTGCGCGTCGGGTCGAGGTCGTCCTCGGTGTGACCGATCAGCAACTGGTCACCGACGAGGAAGATGTCGGCCTCGACGCTGCCGAAGCGGTGGTCGAGGGCGTCGTGGAGGGGGTGGGTGTGCTCGTAGTCGTTGTGGGCGTGGGCACGCCACAGCGGCCGCCGGCTTCGGTGACCGCCGCCCGCCCACGCTTGCGCGCCGGGCAGCACGACGGCACCGGCGAGGGCGGCACCGAGGGTGGTGAGGGCTCTGCGACGGGTGGTGAGGGCCATGCTCTGCCTCCCTTGTAGGGCCATGAGGGACCGAAGGGAGTATGCGTTCGAGCAGAGCCCAATTGGTGTATCTGCGCAGGAGGTTGGCCGGACTGCCACCCCCGGTTCATTTCATACGCGCCCCAAAGGGGCGCGGGGCTGTGTCGGATATGCGGCTCCGCCGCGGGTGCGCGACCAGCCCCCACGCACCCGCGGTCGACGACCGAAAATCAGGGCGCTTGAAGGTCGACCAGTCCGGCCAGCGCCTCTCGGTGCGCCCCCGCCGTACCGAAAGCGATCGAATCAGCCTTGGCCCGCTTCAAGTAAAGATGAATCGGATGTTCCCAGGTCATCCCGATCCCCGCATGCAACTGCAGGGCCTCCTCGGCAGCATGCACGGCAACCGGCCCCGCGTAGGCCTGCGCAACGGCCACCAACACATCGGCGTCCTCGCCGGAGGCCAGCGCGTCGGCTGCACTGCGCGCCGCCGCGCGGAGGTTGACGACCTCCAGCCACAGCTGCGCCAGCCGGTGCTTGATCGCCTGGAACCCGCCCACCGGCCGGTTGAACTGCTTGCGCTCCTTGAGATACCGCACGGTCTCGGTCAACGCCCACTCGGCGAGGCCGAACTGCTCGGAGGCCAGCAGCCCGGCCCCGGCCCGCAGTGCACGCCGTACCGCGGGCTCCGCGTCGCCCACGCGGCGCCCCACCGCCCCGTCCAGGGTCACCGTGGCGAGCGGCCGGGTCAGGTCGAAGGACACCTGCGGGGTGACGGTCACGGCGCCGGCCTCGACCGCGTACAGCCCGCCGTCGTCCCCGGGCACCAGCAGCACGTCCGCGGCGACCGCGTCCGCGATCCCGGTCAGCTCACCGTGCAGTCGCCCGTCCTCGACGCGTACGGCGGTGAACGCGGCCCCCGGGGCGACGTGCAGCCCCACGGCCAGCGCCCCGACGGTCCGCCCGGACGCCAGCTCGCCGAGCAGCTCCTCGTCGCCGCAGGCCAGCAGCGCCTCGGTCGCCACCACGGCACTGGTCAGATACGGCACGGGCGCCACCGCCCGCCCCAGCTCCTCCAGGACGACGGCGACTTCGCGGTGCGAGGCGCCCTGGCCGCCCAGCTTCTCCGGTACCAGCAGCCCGGCGAGCCCCATGCCCTCGGTGAGGGCCTTCCAGGCGGCCGCGTCGTGCGGGACGTCCGACTCGGTGCGGGCGATGACGCCCGGCGCGTCGCAGTGGTCGGCGAGCAGATCCCGCACTGCGGCCCGCAGCGCCTCTTCCTCCTCCGAGTACAGCAGGTCGGGCTGTGTGCTCTGCGTTGTCATCGGGCGAGGTCCTTCCACGCGACGTCCTTGTCGGTGCGCGGCTCCGAGGGCAGGCCCAGGACGCGTTCGGCGACGATGTTCAGCAGGACCTCGCTGGTCCCGCCCTCGATGCTGTTGCCCTTGGCACGGAGGTAGCGGTAGCCGGCGTCGCGGCCGACGAAGTCCACCAGTTCGGGCCGGCGCAGGGTCCAGTCGTCGTACAACAGGCCTTCCTCGCCGCGGAGTTCGACCTCAAGGCCGCTGATCTCCTGGTTGAGGCGGGCGAAGGCGAGCTTCATGCCGGCACCCTCGGGGCCTGGCTGTCCGGCGACGAGCTGCTGGCGCAGCCGTTCGGCGGTGAGCCGGGCGACCTCGGACTCGACCCACAGCTTCAGCAGCCGCTGGTGCAGGTCGTGGGTGCGCAGTTCGGGGCGTTCGCGCCAGGTCTTCGCGACCGGGCCGATCATGCCGCCCTCGCGGGGCAGCCGCATGCCGCCGATGGCGACGCGCTCGTTGTTCAGCGTGGTCTGCGCGACCCGCCAGCCGTCGCCGATCGCGCCGAGGCGGCGGGAGTCGGGGATGCGGACGTCGGTGAGGAAGACCTCGTTGAACTCGGCCTCGCCGGTGACCTGCCGCAGCGGGCGGACGTCCACGCCCGGGTCGGTCATGTCGCAGATGAAGTAGGTGATGCCCGCGTGCTTGGGCACGTTCGGGTCGGTGCGGGCGATGAGGATGGCCCAGTGGGAGTTGTGCGCACCGGAGGTCCACACCTTCTGCCCGTTGACGACCCAGTCGTCGCCCTCACGGACGGCCCGGGTGCCCAGCGCGGCCAGGTCGGAGCCGGCGCCCGGCTCGCTGAACAGCTGGCACCAGACCTCCTCCCCGATCCACAGCGGCCGCAGATAGCGCTGCTTCTGCTCCTCCGTGCCGTACTTGAGGATGGTCGGCGCGGCCATGCCGAGCCCGATGCCGTTGCGGCGCGAGTCGTTGTCGGGGGCACCCACGGCCTCCAGCGCCGCGTCCACGACGACCTGGAGGGAGCGCGGGGCACCGAGGCCGCCGAGGCCCTCCGGGTAGTGCACCCACGCAAGTCCCGCGTCGAAACGGGCCTTGAGGAAGTCGAGCTTCCCGGTCGTCGCGGGCGGGTGTGCGGCCAGCAACTCGGCTGTGCGGCGCTCCAGTTCGGCAGCGTCGGTCATGCTGCGGCTCCCTTCGGTACGACGGTGACCCGGCCGGTGGTGACGCCGTCACCGACCCGCTGCACGGCCGCCGCGGCCTCGGAGAGCGGTACCCGCTCGCTCACCAGGGGCTTGATGGCGCCCTTGGCGGCCAGCTCGGTGAGCTGCTGGTGGCAGTGCAGGATCAGCTTGGGGTTCTTGGTGGCGTACAGGCCCCAGTGCAGGCCCATGATCGAGTAGTTCTTCACCAGGGCGTGGTTGAGCGCCGGGCTCGGGATGGTGCCGCTGGCGAAGCCGACGACCACGATCCGGCCCTCGAAGGCGACCACCTTGGCGGACTGGGTGTAGGCCTCGCCGCCGACCGGGTCGTAGATCACGTCGGCGCCGAGGCCACCGGTGGCCTCCTTGACGGCGGCGACGACGTCCTCGGCGCGCCGGTCGATGACGACGTCGCAGCCCTGCTCGCGGGCCACGGCGGCCTTGTCGGCGCCGCCGACGACACCGATCACCCTCGCCCCGGCCGCCTTGCCGAGCTGGACGGCCGCGCTGCCGACCCCGCCGGCGGCGGCGTGCACGAGCAGTGTCTCGCCGGCCTGGAGGGCCGCCCGGCGGTGCAGGCCGAACCAGCCCGTCTGGTAGCCGATGTGCAGCGCGGCGGCCTCGGAGTCGTCCAGCGCGTCCGGGGCCGGCAGCAGCGCGGCGGCGTCCGCGACCGCGTACTCGGCGAGACCGCCGTGGGGCAGCACGGGGTTGGCGATCACCCGGCGTCCGTCCTCGGTCTCACCGCAGATCTCCACCCCAGGGGTGAACGGCAGCGGCGGGCGCACCTGGTAGTGCCCCCGGCACATCAGGACATCGGGGAAGTTGATGTTGGCGGCACGCACCCTGAGCAGCACCTGGCCGTCGCCGGGCGTGGGCAGCTCCACCTCCTGGAGCCGCATCACCTCGCTCGGCTCGCCGTTCTCGTGCACTTGCCATGCCTGCATGCGGTGCCTCCACGGGACTGCGTCGACTGCGTCGTCTGACCGGGGTCCATCGCATACTAAGCGGTCGCTTGCCGTCCAGGGAACAGCCGCCCGGGGGAACGCCGGATTCGTCACGTCCTCTTCGGCCGCGCCCGCACATGCATCCGCTCCCCCTGCGGTCCGAACAGGCTGAGGAACTCCACCGGCCCCTCCCCCGTCGACCCGAACCAGTGCGGCACCCGGGTGTCGAACTCGGCCGCCTCCCCCGCCCCCAGCACCACGTCATGGTCACCGAGCACCAGCCGCAGCTTCCCGGACAGCACGTACAGCCACTCGTAGCCCTCGTGGGTACGCGGCTCGGGTTCGAGTTTCCGTTTCGGTTCGACCACCTTGAAGGCCTGCAGGCCGCCGGGCTGCCGGGTGAGCGGCAGGAAGGTGCGGCCGTAGCGCTCCATCGGCTTGGCCCGCACCCGGGGATCGCCGGCCGGCGGGGCGCCGACCAGTTCGTCCAGGGGCACCTGGTGGGCCTGCGCGATCGGCAGCAGCAGCTCCAGGCTGGGCTTGCGCAGCCCGGACTCCAGCCGGGAGAGGGTGCTGACCGAGATGCCGGTGGTCTCGGAGAGGGCGGCGAGGGTGACCTCCCGCTCCTTGCGGAGCCGGCGCAGCCGGGGTCCCACGCCCGCGAGGACGTCGTCCGTAGTCATGCCTGCATTGCAGTTTCGGCAAAGACGTTTGTCAATCCGGCAGCGGCCGGGCGACTCTCGGCCGCGGAGGTGGTCACCATGACCGACACGTACGAGGTGGTCGTCGTCGGAGGCGGCGCGGCCGGGCTGTCCGCCGCGCTGGTCCTGGGCCGGGCCCGGCGCCGCACCCTGGTCGTCGACGCGGCGAGCCGGGGCTACCGGGCCGGCGCGGCGATCAACGGCGAACTGCTCTTCCCGGACCTGGACGCGGCCGTGCGGGTGTAGTCCGGGCGCGCCCGTTGCACCATGGCTGCATGCTGCTGACCCGGCTCGCCGAAGTGTCCCGGGAGGTCGCCGCCACCGCGGCCAGGTCCCGCAAGACCGCGCTGCTCGCCGAGCTCTTCAGGGAGACGGATCCCGACGACGTACCGGTCGTCATCCCCTACCTGGCCGGCCGGCTCCCGCAGGGCAGGCTCGGCGTCGGCTGGAAGGTGCTGAGCCGGCCCGTCACACCGGCCGCCGCGCCGTCCCTCACCGTCCGCGGGGTCGACGCCCGGCTGACCGAGCTGGGCAAGGTCTCCGGACCCGGCTCGCAGGCCGAACGCGTGAGGATCGCGGGCGAGTTGATGGGCGCGGCGACGGCGGACGAACAGCGCTTCCTGCTGGGGCTGATCACCGGGGAGGTGCGGCAGGGCGCCCTGGACGCGGTCGCCGTCGAAGGCCTTGCGCAGGCGACCGGCGCGGACCCGGCCGCCGTCCGCCGGGCGGTGATGCTCGCCGGGTCCCTCCAGACGGTGGCCGAGGCACTGCTGGCGGACGGCCCGCCGGCCCTGGACCGCTTCCGTCTCACCGTCGGCCGCCCGGTGCTGCCCATGCTGGCGCACACCGCCTCCTCGGTCGCCGAGGCGGTGCAGAAGCTGGGCGGCTGCGCGGTCGAGGAGAAGCTGGACGGCATCCGGGTCCAGGTCCACCGGGACGGCGACACGGTACGGATCTTCACCCGGACGCTCGATGACATCACCGAACGTCTCCCCGAAGTGACCTCCGCCGCAAGGGAGTTGAGCGGCGAGCGGTTCATCCTGGACGGCGAGGTGATCTCCTTCGACGCGGACGGCCGGCCCCGCTCCTTCCAGGAGACGGCGGGCCGGGTCGGCTCCCGGACGGACGTGGCGAAGGCGGCGCGGGAGGTCCCGGTCTGCCCCGTCTTCTTCGACGCGCTCTCGGTCGACGGCCACGACCTGCTCGACCTTCCCTTCGCCGACCGCCACGCGGAGCTGGCCCGGCTGGTCCCCGAGCCGATGCGGGTGCGCCGGGCGCTGGTGTCCGGGCCGGACGACACGACGGCCGCCGAGGAGTTCCTCGCGGCCACCCTCGCCCGCGGCCACGAGGGCGTGGTCGTCAAGGCCCTGGACGCCCCCTACAGCGCCGGCCGCCGGGGCGCCTCCTGGCTGAAGGTCAAGCCCGTCCACACCCTCGACCTGGTGGTCCTGGCCGCCGAATGGGGCCACGGCCGCCGCACCGGCAGGCTCTCCAACCTCCACCTCGGCGCCCGCGACGCGGACGGCACCTTCGCGATGCTCGGCAAGACGTTCAAGGGCATGACCGACGCGATGCTGGAGTGGCAGACCGCCCGCCTCAAGGAGCTGGAGGTCTCGGACGACGGCTGGGTGGTGACCGTACGCCCCGAACTCGTCGTCGAGATCGCCTATGACGGCCTGCAGCGGTCCTCCCGCTACCCGGCCGGCGTCACCCTGCGCTTCGCCCGGGTGGTCCGCTACCGCGAGGACAAGCGGCCGGAGGAGGCCGATACGGTGGAGACCCTGCTGGCCGCGCACCCGGAGGTACGGCGTTGACCGAGCCGAAGCGAAGCGCCGGACTGCTGTTGTTCCGGCATACCGGCGAGGGCCTTGAGGTGTTGCTCGGCCATATGGGCGGGCCGTACTTCGCGAAGAAGGACGCGGGCGCCTGGACCGTCCCCAAGGGCGAGTACGAGCCGGACGAGCCGGCCTGGGCGGCGGCCCGGCGCGAGTTCCAGGAGGAGCTGGGCCTGCCGCCGCCGGACGGCGAGGCGATCGAGCTGGGCGAGGTCCGGCAGACCAACGGCAAGATCGTGACGGCGTGGGCGATCGAGGCGGACCTGGACCCGGCCACGATCGAACCCGGCACCTTCGTGATGGAGTGGCCGCCGCGGTCGGGCCGGATCCAGGAGTTCCCGGAGCTGGACCGGGTGGCCTGGCTGACCCCCGACCGGGCCCGCGAGGTGATCGTCAAGGCCCAGGCCGCGTTTCTGGACCGGCTGGCGGAGCACTCGGGCTGAACGGAGCCTCCTACGTTGCGGTCGGCCCGGCCGCGCGGGAAGGTCGTAGCAAGCCCGCTCCCAGGGAGGTCAGCCATGCCCATCGCGACGGTCAACCCGGCGAACGGCGAGACGCTCGAAACGTTCGAGGCCATGGACGAGGACGAGCTCGAACGCCGGCTCGAACTCGCCGAGGCGACGTTCCGCACGTACCGCACGAGCACCTTCGCCGAGCGCGCCCGGCTGCTGCACCGGGCCGCCGACCTGCTGGACGCGGACCTGGACGACATCGCGCGCACCATGACCACCGAGATGGGCAAGCCGCTGAAGCAGGCCCGTGCGGAGGCCGCCAAGTGCGCGAGGGCGATGCGCTGGTACGCCGACCACGCTGCGGAGCTGCTGGCCGACGAGGAGCCGGCGGAGGCGGACGTGAAGGACTCGGGCGCGTCCCGGGTCCGGGTGCGCTACCGCCCGATCGGGCCGGTGCTCGCCGTGATGCCGTGGAACTTCCCGCTCTGGCAGGTGGTCCGCTTCGCCGCGCCCGCGCTGATGGCGGGCAACGTGGGTCTGCTCAAGCACGCGTCCAACGTCCCGCAGACCGCCCTGTACCTGGAGGACCTGTTCCACCGGGCCGGGTTCACCGAGGGCTGCTTCCAGACCCTGCTGATCGGCTCCGGCGCGGTCGACGACGTCCTGCGCGACGAGCGGGTGAAGGCGGCGACGCTCACCGGCAGCGAGCCCGCGGGCCGGGCCGTGGCCTCCACCGCCGGGGAGATGGTCAAGAAGACGGTGCTGGAGCTGGGCGGCAGCGACCCCTACGTGGTGATGCCCTCGGCGGACATCGACCGGGCCGCGAGGATCGCGGTGACCGCGCGGGTGCAGAACAACGGGCAGTCGTGCATCGCCGCGAAGCGGTTCATCGTGCACGCGGACGTCTACGACGCGTTCGCCGAGAGGTTCGTGGCGGGGATGGCGGCGCTGCGGACGGGCGACCCGATGGAGGAGGAGACGGACGTCGGGCCGCTCGCGAGCGAGCAGGGGCGCAAGGACCTGGAGGAGCTGGTCGAGGACGCCAGGCGGTCGGGCGCGCAGGTGCTGTGCGGCGGGCAGCGGCCGGACGGGCCCGGCTGGTACTACCCGCCGACCGTGCTCGCCGGGATCCACCGCGACATGCGCATCCACCGCGAGGAGGCGTTCGGGCCGGTGGCCACGCTGTACCGGGCCGGGGACCTGGACGAGGCGATCCTCATCGCCAACGACTCGCCCTTCGGGCTGAGTTCGAACGTGTGGACGCGGGACGAGGCCGAGGTGGACCGGTTCGTACGCGATCTGGAGGCCGGTGGCGTGTTCGTCAACGGCATGACCGCCTCCCACCCGGCGTTCCCCTTCGGCGGGGTGAAGCGGTCCGGGTACGGCCGTGAGCTGTCCGGGCACGGAATCCGGGAGTTCTGCAACATCACCACCGTTTGGCAGGGTGCGTGACGGTTGCACGGCTACGATCCCGGGTGTGAACCGCGAAGTGACCCTGCCTCTGATCGTCGACGACCGCGGTACCTTGCAGGTGGCCGCGGCCGACGTGAGTAAGTTGTTGCGGACGTTGGGGGCACGGTGGCTGCGTCTGGTGGAGGCCGACGAAGGTGGGCTGGACGAGGACACGGTGGCCGCTCTGACCATTGAGCTGGCGAAGCTCGCCGACCGGATCGACGTGGCTTGTATCGCCCATAGCAGTGGGGAGTGACGGTCGTTCGGCGGGTGCGGGTGGGTGGGGGTTGCTCGCGCCCACGCGGCGGCAGCCGCAAATCGATACAGCCCCGCGCCCCTAGGGAGTCTCGCCCAACGTCGACCAGAACATCTCCTCGTATGCCTGGAGCAAGCGGCCGTAGGCGTACACCTGCTTCTCGTCCAGGCGGCCTGACTCCAGTCCCGCCTGCACCGCCGCCGTTGCCTGTACGTCCAACGCCGGGGCCGGTTCGGCGAAGAAGTCGAAGAAGGCGCAGGCCTCGTCCGTGAAGGCGTAGTGCGTGCGCAGGCCCTGCGCGATGCTCGCGCAATAGGTGCCCCACGTCGCGAAGTTGGCCGTGATGGCCAGGACCGCGTCCGTCGGGGTTGCGTTGAGGGCGAGCCAGGAGATGTACGCCGGGTACGCCTGGCAGCCCGGCAGGGGCTCGTACGCTTGCATGCGCTCTTCATCCACTTCGCACGCCTCGGTGAACGCGCCCAGCCGCTCTGCCGCCAGTTCCTCGCCCTCGGCCAGCATGGTGAAGAACCCGGCGGCCGCCGGCTCCTCGGAGGCGCGCTGCGCCAGATGCAGGAACGCGCGTCGGTCGGCGGGGATCACTTGGTGTTGTTCCAGGGCAAGTGCGGCGAGTGTCTCCAGGCTCGCCCGGCCGCTGGCGACGAGGGGGACCAATGGATTGGCGTTCGGGTTCGGGGCTAGCTCTGACCTGGTCGTTTTCAGCATTTCCGCGGCCGTGCCGGGCATCGCGTCCTCCTCGTCCGGATAGCTCTGTGCTGCTCCGACCCTGACACGGGGTCACCGGTTCGGAGTAGTCCGGCGAGAGATCATCGCCCTCACGGGTGATCGTGAGGGAACCACCTCCTGAGGTGAACCACCTCTCTGACCGGTCGGGCCCAAACCCGCCGGAAGGCTGAAAGCAGGCACGGTTCATGGCGACTTTGTGCAAACCCTCAGTGTCGGTCCCGGAGTACGTGATCACGATGGAGGAGACGCTGGAACTGGCGCGCTCCCACCACGAGAACCACCCGCAGCTGCCGCTGGCGCTGAGACTGATCGAGAACACGGGCGTTCGCACCCGGCACATCGTGCAGCCGATCGAGGAAACCCTGAAGCACCCCGGCTTCGAGGAGCGCAACAAGCTCTACGAGGTCGAGGCCAAGTCCCGGGTCCCCGCAGTCATCCAGCGAGCACTCGACGACGCCGAACTGCTCACCACCGACATCGACGTGATCATCTACGTCTCGTGCACGGGCTTCATGATGCCCTCGCTCACGGCGTGGCTGATCAACGAGATGGACTTCGACTCCACCACCCGCCAGATCCCCATCGCGCAGCTCGGCTGCGCGGCCGGCGGAGCGGCGATCAACCGGGCGCACGACTTCTGCTCGGCGTACCCGGACGCCAACGCCCTCATCGTGGCCTGCGAGTTCTGCTCGCTGTGCTACCAGCCGACCGACCTCGGCGTCGGCTCGCTGCTCTCCAACGGCCTCTTCGGTGACGGCATCGCCGCCGCCGTGGTCCGCGGCAAGGGCGGCACGGGCGTCGAACTCGAACGCAACGGCTCGTACCTGATCCCGAAGACCGAGGAGTGGATCATGTACGACGTGCGGGCCACCGGGTTCCACTTCCTGCTGGACAAGCGGGTCCCGGCGACCATGGAGCCGCTGGCGCCGGCTCTCCAGGACCTGGCAGGACTGCACGGCTGGGACGCGTCCGACCTGGACTTCTACATAGTCCACGCGGGCGGGCCGCGGATCCTGGACGACCTGAGCAAGTTCCTCCAGGTCGACCCGCACGCCTTCCGGTTCAGCCGGTCCACGCTCACCGAGTACGGCAACATCGCCAGCGCCGTCGTCCTGGACGCGCTGCGCCGGATGTTCGACGAGGGCGGTGCCGAGCACCAGGCGCGCGGCCTGCTGGCCGGCTTCGGTCCCGGCATCACCGCGGAAATGTCGCTGGGTCGCTGGCGGCGTTCGAACGAAGAGGCGGCTCGATAGAGATGACGCTCACCGAACCGCTCGACCCCGCCGACGAGGCCCCCGGCGAGGCCGCCTGTCCGGTCCGGCACTGGAAGGTGCCGGACCTGACGGGGGTGGACTTCGACCCCACCCTGGCCGAGCTGATGCGGGAGGGTCCGGTCACCCGGATCCAGCTTCCGAACGGCGAGGGCTGGGCGTGGCTGGTCACCCGGTACGACGACGTACGGATGGTGGCCAACGACCTCCGGTTCAGCCGCGAGGCGGTGATGGAGCAGCCGGTCACCCGGCTGGCCCCGCACTTCATCCCGGACCGCGGCGCGGTCGGCTTCCTGGACCCGCCCGACCACACGCGGCTGCGCCGCTCGGTGGCCTCCGCGCTCACCAGCAAGGGCGTGGAGCGGGTCCGGGAGAAGGCCCGCCGGATGCTGGACGAGCTCGTCGACGAGCTCGTCCAGGACGGCCCGCCCGCCGATCTCACGGCGGCGATCCTGAGCCCGTTCCCCATCGCGGTGATCTGCGAGGTGATGGGCGTGCCGGCCGCCGACCGGCACACCATGCACGTCTGGACGCAGCTGATCCTGTCCTCCAGCCACGGCAAGGAGGTCAGCGAGAAGGCCAAGCGCGAGATGAGCGCCTACTTCGCCGACCTCGTCACCCTGCGCGACGGCAGTACGGGCGAGGACGTGGCGTCCCTGCTGGGCGCGGCCGTGGGCCGCGGCGAGGTGACTCTGGAGGAGGCCGTCGGTCTCGCCGTCCTCCTCCAGATCGGCGGCGAGGCGGTCACCAACAACAGCGGGCAGATGTTCTACCTGCTGCTGACCCGCCCCGACCTCCTCGACCGGCTGCGCACCGAGCCGGAGATCCGCCCCCGGGCGATCGACGAGCTGCTGCGCTACATCCCGCACCGCAGCGCGGTCGGGCTGTCCCGGATCGCCACGGAGGACGTGGACATCAAGGGCGTACGGATCCGCGCGGGCGATCCGATCTACGTCTCGTACCTGGCCGCCAACCGCGATCCGGAGGTCTTCCCGGCCCCCGAGACGATCGACTTCTCCCGCAGCCCCAACCCGCACGTCTCCTTCGGGTTCGGCCCGCACTACTGTCCCGGCGGCCAGCTGGGCAGGCTGGAGGAGGAGCTGCTGGTCGACGCCCTCCTCGACCGGCTGCCCGGGCTGCGGCTCGCCGTGCCCCCGGAGCAGGTCCCCTTCAGAAAGGGTGCGTTGATCCGGGGTCCCGAAGCGCTTCCGGTGACGTGGTGAGTGGCCCATGACGACGACCGAGGGACTCGCTGAGGGACTCGCGGAGGGACTCCTCGTGCCACCGGGCCAGGGACGCGTGGTCCACACACCGGCTCAGCGCGTCACGTTCAAAGTGACGGGCACACACTCGCGGATCGCCTCCACCTTCGAGGTGGAGGTCCCGCCGGGGTTCGACGTGGGCGCCCATGTGCACACCCGGAGCGAGGAGTTGTTCTACGTGCTCGAAGGCGAACTGGACGTCCTCGCCTTCGAGCCCCTGATCCGCACCCCCGACAACTGGCAGAAGTGGGAGTCGAGTTCGGGCACGAGGGTGGTGCGGGCGACTCCGGGTACGGTCATCGTCGTACCACCGGGGTGCCCGCACGCTTTCGCCAACCCGACGGAGACTCCGGCGAAGATGTTCTTCCAGGCATCGCCGCCGCCCGATCACGAGCGCTACTTCGAGGAGCTCCTGGAGATCCTCGGCAGCGACGGCCCCCCGGACCACGAGGCGATCGAGGAACTCCGGAGCCGCTACGACATCGAGCAACTCACGCCTTTGAAACACCGGTGAGATGTCCTACCTAGGGGCGCGGGGCGTTGTCGATATGCGGCTCCGCCGCGTGGGCGCGAGCAACCACAACGCACGGTCCGTCCGCAACGCACCCGCACCCCCACGGCGCTACCGAATCGGCATCCCCGACAAGGTCCGCGCGATCACCAACCGCTGGATCTCACTCGTACCCTCGAAGATCGTGTAGATCGCCGCATCCCGGTGCATCCGCTCCACCGGATACTCCCGCGTGTACCCGTTGCCGCCCAGGATCTGGATCGCCTGGGCGGTCACCTTCTTCGCCGTCTCGCTCGCGAACAGCTTCGACATCGACCCCTCGGCCGCGGTGAAGGGCCTGCCGTTGATCGCCATCCAGGACGCCCGCCACACCAGCAGCCGGGACGCGTCGATGGCCGTCCGCATGTCCGCGAGCTGGAAGGCCACTCCCTGGTTGTCGATGATCGGCCGCCCGAACTGCTCACGGGTCATGGCGTAGTCGAGGGCGACCTCGTACGCCGCGCGTGCCGTACCGACGGCCATCGCACCGACGGCGGGCCGCGAGGCCTCGAACGTGGCCATCGCCGCGTTCTTCACCCTCCCCCACTCTCGGCTTCGCTCGAGCGGGGGGACCCCCATGCCGCCCGACTTCGCCCGCTCCCGGGCCCGGGCCAGGCGCTCGTCCAGCTTCTGCTTGCCGCCGAGCAGGCAGGAACCGGGCACCCGGACGTTGTCGAGGACGACCTCGGCGGTGTGCGAGGCACGGATCCCGTGCTTCTTGAACTTCTGGCCCTGGGAGAGCCCGGGCGTCCCCGGCGGGACGATGAAGGAGGCGTGGCCCTTGGAGCCGAGCTCCGGGTCGACGACCGCCACGACGACGTGGACGTTGGCGATGCCGCCGTTGGTCGCCCAGGTCTTCGTGCCGTTGATCACCCACTCGTCCTTGGCCTCGTCGTAGACGGCCCGGGTGCGCAGGGAGGCCACGTCGGAGCCGGCATCGGGCTCGGAGGAGCAGAACGCGGCGACCTTGACGTCGTTGGCGTCGCCGTACATCTGGGGGATCCAGGTGCCGATCTGCTCCTCGGTGCCGTTGGCGAGGACGCCGACGGCGGCGAGGCCCGTGCCCACGATCGACAGGGCGATGCCCGCGTCGCCCCAGAACAGCTCCTCCATGGCCATCGGGATGCCGAGGCCGGTGGGGTCGAAGTACTGCTGGGCGTAGAAGTCCAGGGAGTAGATGCCGACCTTCGCGGCCTCCTGGATGACCGGCCAGGGAGTCTCCTCACGCTCGTCCCATTCGGCGGCCGCGGGACGGATGACGTCGGCGGCGAAACCGTGCAGCCAGTCCCGGACCTCCTTCTGTTCGTCGTTGAGTTCCATGGTGAACTCGGCCATGACTCCTCCAGCGGCGGCGCATAATGTGTTACTAGCGGTAACCCGAGTCTGTTACTCGTCGGTAGGAAAAGTCAACTCCCAAGGTCACCTCGGCAGCCAGTTCGAGAGCGGATGGCCGTCAGGTGTTAGTTTGCGCAGGCGTCACCGAAACAGCACGGGGTGGGGAGAGCACATGGACACCACACAGCGGACCGAACAGCAGCGGTCCGCCGACCGCCGACGGCGCGAGCTGTTGGAGGCCGCCGACCGGGTGGTGCTGCGCGACGGCCCGCAGGCCTCCATGAACGCCATCGCGGCGGAGGCCGGCATCACCAAGCCGATCCTCTACCGCCACTTCGGCGACAAGGGCGGGCTGTACGCGGCCCTGGCCACGCGGCACACGGACGCGTTGCTGAACTCGCTCCGGGCCGCGCTGGACGCTCCCGCGGAGCGCCGTGAGCGCGTCGAGGCGACCTTGGACACCTACCTCGCGGCGATCGAGGCGCGGCCTCAGGTGTACCGGTTCCTGATGCATCCCGCAGAGGGCAGCAGCGGGACTGACCAGGGGTTCGATGTCGGCAAGCACTCGGCTCCGCTGTTGCGGCGGATGGGTGAGGAGCTGGCGCAGGTCATCGAGGAGCGGCTGGATCTCGGGCCCGGGAGTCAGCAGCTGGCGCGAGTGTGGGGGCACGGGATCGTCGGGATGATGCATGCCGCAGGGGACTGGTGGCTGGGGGAACGGCCCTGTACTCGTGCGGAACTGGTGAAGAGTTTGGCCGATCTTCTGTGGGGGCGGCTGGCGGCTGCGGGGGACAAGGTGGGAGGGCCGGGGTTCTGAGGGTTGAATTTCGGCTCACCGCCGGTGGGGGCTGGTCGCGCCCGCGCGGCGGCAGCCGCAAATCAGACACAGCCCCGCGCCCCTTCGGGGCGCGTCCGCTCACGGGTGCCAGGAAGACTTCGCCACCTGTCGCATCAGCTTGCGCTTGCGCCAGCCCGTGACGTGGTCGGCGTACACCCGGCCCTCCAGGTGGTCGGTCTCGTGCTGGAGGCACCTCGCGAAGAAGCCCGTGCCGTGGATCGTGATCGGCTCCCCCGTCGCCGTGAAGCCCTCGACCACCGTGTGGTCGTACCGCTCCGTGCCCGCCTCCAGGCCCGGCAGGGACAGGCAGCCCTCGGGGCCGCGGAGGGTCACGCCGTCCGCCGCCACCAGGCGCGGGTTGACCACATGGCCCAGGTGGCGGACGTCCTCGTCGTCGGGGCAGTCGAAGACGAACACCCGCAGCGGCTCCCCCACCTGGTTCGCCGCCAGGCCCACGCCCTCCGCCGCGTACATCGTGGCGAACAAGTCATCCACCAGCCGGGAGAGTTCGGGGCCGAAGTCGGTGACCTCCGCGCAACGGGCGTGCAGAACGGGGTCGCCGAGCAGGGTGAGAGGCCGGACCCGCCCATGGGCGCCCGGAATGGAACCGTGTCGCATGGCCGCAAGGGTACGGTTCGGATCGGCCCCTGCTCGCCGCGCAGGCACGGGCCGGAATTCGGGTGTGCGAATGGATCTCGATAGGCTGACCTCACACCACGTTGCCGGATGGCTCAGGCGCGGCGCGTACGCAAGGAGGATCGAGAACTGATGGCAGGCAACTCGGACCCGCTCACGCCGCGGGCCAAGCTGGCCGTGACCGCGGGCAAGGCGGTCGCGGCGGCGTCCCGTGCCGCGGGGCGCGGCAGCGGATCCGTGATCGGTGGCCGGGTCGCGCTCAAACTCGACCCCGACCTTCTCGCCCGGCTCGCCCAGAACCTGGACGTCACCCTCGTCTCGGCGACGAACGGCAAGACGACGACGACCCGCCTCATCGCCGAGGCGCTGAAGGCCGCCGGGCCGGTCGTGTCCAACGCGCTCGGCGCCAACATGCCGGCCGGCATCACGTCGGCGCTGGCGGGTGGCTCGGAGTCCAAGTTCGGTGTCATCGAGGTCGACGAGAAGTACCTCGCCGGGGTGGCCCGGGACACCGACCCCAAGTGCATCGCGCTGCTCAACCTCTCCCGCGACCAGCTCGACCGGGCCGCCGAGACCCGGATGCTCGCCGAGAACTGGCGGGAGGGCCTGGCCGGCACCAAGGCCGTCATCGTGGCGAACTGCGACGACCCGCTGGTGGTGTGGGCCGCGTCCTCCTCCCCCAACGTGATCTGGGTCGCCGCGGGGCAGATGTGGAAGGACGACGCCTGGTCATGCCCGTCCTGCGGCGGCGTGATGCAGCGCCCCGGCGACGACTGGTTCTGCGGTGAGTGCGGGTTCCGGCGGCCGACGCCGAGCTGGGTGCTCTCCGGCGACCACGTCCTCGACCCGCACGGGTCCGCCTGGCCGATCCACCTGCAGCTGCCGGGGCGCGCCAACAAGGCGAACGCCGCCTCCTCGGCCGCCGTCGCCGCCGTCTTCGGGGTGCCGCCGCAGGTCGCCCTGGAGCGGATGTACCAGGTGCAGGCCGTCGCGGGACGCTACGACGTCGTGCAGTTCCAGGGCCGCGACCTGCGCCTGCTGCTGGCCAAGAACCCGGCCGGCTGGCTGGAGACGTTCTCGCTGATCGACCCGCCGCCGGCGCCGGTCATCCTCTCCGTGAACGCGCGCGGCGCCGACGGCACCGACACCTCCTGGCTGTGGGACGTGGACTACACGCGCCTGACCGGCCACCCGATCTTCGTCCTCGGCGACCGCAAGCTGGACCTCGCGGTGCGGCTGGAGGTGGCGAACCAGCACTTCCAGGTCTGCGACTCGCTCGACCAGGCCGTGCAGATGTGCCCGCCGGG
The DNA here is from genome assembly GCF_019091475.1 of Streptomyces sp. GbtcB6. NCBI lineage: Bacteria > Bacillati > Actinomycetota > Actinomycetes > Kitasatosporales > Streptomycetaceae > Streptomyces > Streptomyces sp. GbtcB6. The sequence goes on from NZ_JAGXJL010000056.1 coordinate 37,725, forward strand.
CCGGATCGAGGTCATCGCGAACTACACCGCGTTCCAGGACCTGCGCCGCCGCGTCGGCAACTGACCACGAAGGACGATCACTTCATGACAGACAACCAACTGCGGCTGGTGTGGATCTACCCCGACCTGCTCAGCACCTACGGCGACCAGGGCAACGCGCTCGTCGTGGAGCGGCGGGCCCGGCAGCGCGGTCTCGACGTGGCCCGGCTCGACGTGCGCAGCGACCAGCCGATCCCGACCTCCGGCGACATCTACCTGATCGGCGGCGGTGAGGACCGTCCGCAGCGGCTCGCCGCCGAGCGGCTGCGCCGTGACGGGCACCTGTACCGGGCGGTGGAGAACGGCGCGATCGTGTTCTCCGTGTGCGCCGGCTACCAGATCCTCGGGCACGAGTTCATCAACGACCTCGGGCAGCGGGAGCCGGGCCTCGGTCTGCTCGACGTGACGACCGTGCGCGGCACCGGCGAGCGGTGTGTCGGTGACGTCCTCGCCGACATCGACCCGCGCCTCGGGCTGCCCCCGCTCACCGGGTTCGAGAACCACCAGGGCGTCACCCAGCTCGGCCCCACCGCCCGCCCCCTCGCCCGGGTCCAGCTGGGCAAGGGCAACGGCACCGGGGACGGCACGGAGGGCGCGTACAACGACACCGTCTTCGGCACGTACATGCACGGGCCGGTGCTCGCCCGCAACCCGCTCATCGCGGACCTGCTGCTGAAGCTGGCGCTCGACGTGAACGCGCTGCCGCCGATCGACGACCGCTGGTACGAGGCGCTCCGCAACGAGCGCATCGCGGCCGCCCAGCAGCCCGCGTAACCCTTCTGGGACGGCCGGTTCCGGGGCCCGCCTGACAGGGTGTCCGCTCACATGTGCGGGCACGTCCAGCAGGCGGACGCCCGGTGCGGAATGACCCCCTCGCGCGGGTAGGGTGACGGCGATGACAGCCGGACAGCGTGGTCCGGTCTCCGGCCCACGTGGAGAAGGTTGTTTCGGGCTATGCGCATTGGTGTCCTCACGTCCGGCGGCGACTGCCCCGGCCTGAACGCCGTCATCCGGTCCGTCGTGCACCGTGCCGTCGCCGACCACGGCGACGAGGTCATCGGCTTCCGGGACGGCTGGAAGGGCCTTCTGGAGTGCGACTACCTCAAGCTCGACCTCGACGCCGTGGCCGGCATCCTGGCCCGCGGCGGCACCATCCTCGGATCGTCCCGGGTCCAGCCCTCCCATCTGCGGGACGGCGTGGAGCGGGCCAGGGGCCATGTCGCCGAGCTCGGGCTCGACGCGATCATCCCGATCGGCGGTGAGGGCACCCTGAAGGCGGCCCGGCTGATGTCCGACGCCGGGCTCCCGATCGTGGGCGTGCCGAAGACCATCGACAACGACATCGCCGTCACCGACGTGACCTTCGGCTTCGACACGGCCGTGGGGGTCGCCACCGAGGCGCTCGACCGGCTGAAGACCACCGCCGAGTCCCACCAGCGGGTGCTCGTCGTCGAGGTCATGGGCCGGCACACCGGCTGGATCGCCCTGCACTCCGGCATGGCGGCCGGCGCCCACGCCATCGTCGTACCGGAACGGCCCTTCGACATCGAGGAGTTGGCCCGCCGGGTCGGCGAGCGGTTCGAGGCGGGCAAGCGGTTCGCGATCGTCGTCGCGGCGGAGGGGGCCAAGCCGAAGGCGGGCACGATGGCCTTCGACGAGGGCGGCAAGGACATCTACGGCCATGAGCGGTTCGCCGGGATCGCCCGGCAGCTCTCCATCGAACTGGAGCAGCGGCTCGGCAAGGAGGCACGGCCGGTCATCCTCGGGCACGTGCAGCGGGGTGGCACGCCGACCGCGTACGACCGCGTCCTCGCGACGCGGTTCGGGTGGCATGCGGTGGAGGCCGTGCACCGGGGGGAGTTCGGTCACATGACCGCGCTGCGGGGGACCGACGTCGTGATGGTGCCGCTGGCCGAGGCGGTGGAGACGTTGAAGACGGTTCCTGCGGAGCGGTACGACGAGGCGGAGACCGTGCTTTAAGGGGCCTCGCCGTAGGAGGTCCGGATTCGTTGCCGGGTGCGGGTTGTGTGTGGTTGCTCGCGCAGTTCCCCGCGCCCCTGAGTTGGCTGTTCTGCCCCCGGTCGCAAAGGCGCCCGGGGGCGGTTCTACTCTGGGGTCGGCTGTAAACGTACAACCCCCCACGAATCAGGAGCCGCCGGATGGATCACAGCGGGCACGGCATGACCATGGATCTGCCGCCGTTCACGCTGGGGCGCGGACTGGAGTGGTCGGCGGATCCCTTTTTCCTCGTCGCCTGTCTCGCGGGGCTCGCGCTGTACGGGTGGGGTGTGGTGCGGCTGCGGCGGCGCGGGGACGCCTGGTCCGTGGGCCGGAGCGTGTCGTTCGTCGTCGGGGTGCTGACCGTCATGCTCGTGATGTGCACCAGGCTGAACGACTACGGGATGGTCATGTTCAGCGTGCACATGGTGCAGCACATGATCATCAGCATGCTCTCGCCCATCCTGGTCCTGCTGGGTGCCCCGGTGACCCTGGCGCTGCGCGCGCTGCCCGTCGCCGGGAGGGGCCGGAAGGGGCCGCGTGAGCTGCTGCTGGCCCTGCTGCACAGCCGGTACATGCGGATCGTCACCCATCCCGCCTTCACCATCCCGCTGTTCATCGCGAGCCTGTACGCGCTCTACTTCACCCCGCTGTTCGACTTCCTGATGAGCTCGAAGGCCGGGCACATCGGGATGATGGTGCACTTCTTCGCCGTCGGCATCGTCTTCTTCTGGCCGATCATCGGCGTCGACCCGGGACCGCACCGGCCGGGGTACCTCATGCGCATGCTGGAGTTGTTCGCGGGCATGCCGTTCCACGCGTTCTTCGGTATCGCGTTGATGATGGCGTCGGAGCCGATGGTCGAGACGTTCAAGAATCCGCCCGCCTCGCTCGGCATCGACGCGCTCTCCGACCAGAGCGCCGCCGGCGGAATCGCCTGGGCATTCAGCGAGGTCCCGTCCGTACTGGTCCTGATCGCCCTGCTGTTCCAGTGGTACGGATCCGAACAGCGCCAGGCCCGACGCCAGGACCGGGCCGCCGACCGTGACGGTGACAAGGAACTCGAGGCGTACAACGCCTATTTGGCCTCACTGCACGCACGCAAGGGCTGAAAGGCCTCTCATTCAGTAGCATAAAGCGCGACAGGCCAAAACCGCCGGGGGGAGCGGTGATGACACTTCGCGCTTTTCTGCACAGGGCGTGCGTGCTCGTGGTTCTGGTTCCGCTCCTGGTACTCGGCGGATGCGGGCGGGCTTCGCCCCGGTCCGCGGTCGAAGCGGTGGCCGCCGGTGTTTCCACGCTGAACCCGTTCGTCGACGAGCACCAGGGAGTCGGGCACGACGTCCAGGTCCGTTCGCTGCCGGTGCGCGGGCATATCCAGCAGGGTGACTCGCCCGGGCTTTACGGCGGCACCCGGGAGCCGACGATCTGTGACGTCGAGAAACTCAAGGAATTCCTCACCGATCCCGCGAATCACCGCAAGGCACAGGCATGGGCCGGTGTCCTCCACATCACCACCGCACAGATTCCGGGTTATCTCGACCGCCTCACCCCTGTTCTCCTGCGTCACGACACTCTCGTGGAGAACCACGACTACAAGGACGGTACCGCCACCCCCTTCAATTCCCTGCTCCAGGCCGGAATAGCCGTGCTCGTCGACAGGCGGGGACAGCCCACCGTGAAATGCTCGTGCGGAAATCCGCTCCTGCCGTTCAAGGACGACCCGGGGCATGTCAAGGTCGAGTTCCGCCATGGCAACAAGAAGTGGACCGGCTACGACCGCGACGAGGTGACGACCGTACGGCCCACCGCACGGCCCCTGGAGCAACTCGCGCTCGTGGATGTCACCGACCCCGCGCGGGGCATCGAGCGGCCGATGGGGACGGAGGGCGCGCGGGACACCGTGTTCCGCACCGGTGACCGGCACGCGGTGCCCGAGGTCGCCGGGACCTCCTTCGGGGAGGCGAGCCGGCTGCTCGCGGACGCGGGGCTGGCGGCCGCGTCCGACGGTCCGGAGCTGCCGCCCGACGACGCCCGGGTGCTGGGCTCGGATCCGGTGGCGGGCACACGGCTGGCGTTCGGGGAGTACGTGACGCTGCGCGTGGCCGAGGGCAGCGGTGGCGGTGCGGACGGCGGAGGGTCGCCCTCCGGGTCCGGGGGCGGCGAGGGCCCGGACGGACCCTCGGTCTCGTCCTCGGCGTCCTCCGGATCAGTCGGCGGGGACTCGGGCTCGTCCTCGTCGTCGCCCTCGTCGTCGGCTTCCTCCTCGCCGTCGGGGGACTCCTCCCCGGTCGTATCGCCGTCGCCGTCGTCGTCATCCGCGCCGACGTCATCGTCCTCGTCCTCGTCCTTCATGTCGCCTTCGTCCGTCTCGTCGGACACGTCGTCGGAGCCCGCCACGGACCCCGTCACACCCTCCGGCGCCGCCGCGGCACCCTCGTCGAGTCCGGCGCCCTCGGAGCCGCCGCCCGTCACCCAGACCGCCGGCGGCGGGCCCACGAGTGATGTCCCCGTGCCGGACGACGGGGCCGGCACGGGGACGGCGTGACACCTGACCCGGGAGTGACCGGATGTACCGAGGAACACCGACGTCGGGAGGGGGCCGGGTCGTCGCCGGCCGGTATGTGCTGCTGAACCGGCTGGGCAGCGGCGGCATGGGGCATGTCTGGCTCGCCCACGACATGAGGCTGGAGTGCGAGGTCGCGCTCAAGGAGATCGTGCTGCGGGACGCGGACGAGCGGGACCGCACGGCCCGGATCGCGCGGGCCCGGACGGAGGCGCGGAACGCGGCCGGGCTGCGCGGGCATCCGCATGTGGTGACCGTGCACGACGTGCTGGAGCACGAGGGCCTGCCGTGGATCGTCATGGAGTACGTGCCGGGCGCGATCGATCTCCAGGAGCTGGTGGCGCGGCACGGGCCGGTGTCGCCGGCCGAGTGTGCCCGGATCGGCCTCGGCGTCCTCGACGCCCTGACCGCCGGGCACGAGCGGGGCGTGCTGCACCGGGACGTGAAGCCGGCGAACATCCTGCTCGCCCCGGACCGCGCGGGCACGCCGTACGCCCGGGTGCTGCTGACGGACTACGGCATCTCGGTGCAGCCCGACGCCGGGCGGACCCGGTACACGCTGCCGTCGGCGCTGGTCGGGACGGCGGGGTATCTGGCGCCGGAGCGGGCCACGGGCGGACCGCCGACACCGACCGCCGATCTGTTCTCACTGGGGTGCACGCTGTATTTCGCGGTGGAGGGGCGGGGGCCGTTCGAGCGGGGCTCGCAGCTGGCGGAGATCACCGCCGTGGTGACCGAGGAGCCGGATCCGCCGGTGCGGGCGGGTGCACTGGCCTCCGTGCTGGCGGCGATGCTCGCCAAGGATCCGGCGCGGCGGACACCGGCGGCGGAGGTTGAGGCCGCACTGTCGCTGATCGTGTCGTCCAGGGCGGAGGCGTACGACCGTACCCGGACCGCTCCCGGTTCCGTGCCGCACTGGGGCGCCTCCCCCGAAGCGCCTGACGTCGTCTCGGGCGGCCCGGGCCGGGACCGGCCGTCCGCGCCTCCTCCCGGCCACCGGCGACGGCCGCTCCCCCGGGCGCTGCGGGCCGCCCTCGCCGCCGCCCTGGGCCTGGTGCTCGCTCTGGCCGGGGTCTGGTGGGCCGTCGCGCATCAGGGCACCGACTCCACGGCCGAGCCCTACGGCGGCACGGTGGGGCTCGCGCGCCCCCTCAAGGCGGGTGACTGTGTCGTCGCCGAGTGGGGCAGCGGGACGCGCTTCGCCGGGACCCCGACGCTCACTCTCGACCCGACCTGTGCGGACCGGGCGCCGGACGGTCAGGTGATGACGTTCGTGCCGGTGGCGTCGGCTGCCGAGGCGCGTGCACAGGGGCCCGCCGGGTGCGAGGAGCGCACCAGGGTGCTGCGCGGGAAGCTCGCGGACGTGCGGGCCGTCGCCGTCGTACCGGGCGAGGCGGGGTTCGAGGCGGCCGGGGGGCGGGTCGCGTGTCTGGTGCTGGGGGCGCACGGACCGCTGTACGGGCCGTTGGACGGGTTCCGCAAGGAGGGGGCAGCGTTCACGGACGTGGGCACCATGCAGAAGCGGGACTGTCTGCGGGTGCCGCCCGCCCGGACCGCCCTGCTCGTCGCGTGCTCGGGGCCGCACGACCAGGAGGTGCTCGGGTTCACGCGGCTGGGGGCCGGCCTGACGCTCGCGCAGGCGGCGAAGCAGCAGGACGAGGCCTGTGCGCGGGACGTGCCGCCCGGGGACTACGGATTCGATCCCTCCGTCTATCGGGCGGCCTCCTTGGTCGGTGACCTGATGTGGAAGACCGGCGCTCATTTCGTCGTGTGCACCGTCAGGAAGCAGAACGGGGGCACCATGGAGGGACACGGACCATGAGGAGGGTGTCGCGATGCCCGGTTCTGCGAACGGCTCGAACGGTGCCACCAAGGCGATGGGGGTTCTCACCGTCGGGGGGCTGGTGGTGGTGACGGCCTACACGGTGGCGCTCGGCAGCAACGGCTGGCTCTGGTTCGGGTGGGTGGTCCTGGGGCTGCTGACCCTGGCGATGGTGGCCACCCAGAGCAACTGACACAGCGCCCTCGCCTGCAGCGCCCCCGAAGGGGCGCGGGGCTGTATTGAATGTGCGGCTACCGCCGCGTGGGCGCGACCAGCCACAACGGCGCCGCGGACGACTGACGGCGCATCGCGGAGCGCCTAGTGCACGCCGGGCTGGTACTTGGGCAGCCTGGCAGTGATCTTCATGCCCGCGCCGGGGGCGGTCTCGATGACGAGGCCGTGGTCGTCGCCGTAGACCTGGCGGAGCCGGTCGTCGACGTTGGACAGGCCGATGCCGCCGCTGGGGCTGGTCTCGCCGGCGAGGATGCGGCGCAGCAGGACCGGGTCCATGCCGGCGCCGTCGTCCTCGATGACGACCAGGGCCTCTGCGCCCTCGTCCTGGGCGGTGATCTGGATGTGACAGGTGCCGGTCTTGCCCTCAAGGCCGTGTTTCACGGCGTTCTCGACCAGGGGCTGGAGGCAGAGGAAGGGCAGGGTGACCGGCAGTACCTCGGGGGCGATCTGCAGGGTGACCGTGAGGCGGTCGCCGAAGCGGGCCCGGACCAGCGCCAAGTAGTGGTCGATGGCGTGGAGTTCGTCGGCGAGGGTGGTGAAGTCGCCGTGCCTGCGGAACGAGTAGCGGGTGAAGTCGGCGAACTCCAGCAGCAGTTCGCGGGCGCGCTCGGGGTCGGTGCGGACGAACGAGGCGATCACGGCGAGCGAGTTGAAGATGAAGTGCGGGGAGATCTGGGCGCGCAGGGCGCGGATCTCGGCCTCGATGAGGCGGGTCCGGGAGCGGTCCAGGTCGGCCAGCTCCAGCTGGACGCTGACCCAGCGGGCGACCTCGCCGGCCGCCCGGACCAGGACGGCGGACTCGCGCGGGGCGCAGGCGACCAGGGTGCCGTGGACGCGGTCGTCGACGGTGAGCGGGGTGATCACGGCCCAGCGGACCGGGCAGTCGGGGGTCTCGCAGTGCAGCCGGAAGGCCTCGCCGCGGCCGGACTCCAGCGGCCCGGCGAGCCGTTCCATGATCTCGGTGCGGTGGTGGTCGCCGACGCCGTCCCAGACCAGCAGGTTCTTGTGGTCGGTGAGGCAGAGGGCGTCGGTGCCGAGCAGCGTGCGCAGCCGGCGGGCCGAGCGGCGGGCGGTCTCCTCGGTCAGGCCCGCGCGCAGCGGGGGTGCGGCGAGGGAGGCGGTGTGCAGGGTCTCGAAGGTGGCGTGCTCGACCGGGGTGCCGAGGCCGCCGAGGCTCTCGGGGCGTGCGGTGCGGCGGCCGAGCCAGAAGCCGGCGGCGAGGAGCGGGAGTACGGCCACGCAGAGGCCGGCCAGGAACCCGGTCACGCCTTCACCTCCGCGCGCAGCTCTTCGGGCAGGTGGAAGCGGGCCAGGATCGCGGCCGTTCCGGGCGGTACCCGGCCGGGGGTCGCCAGGGACACCAGGATCATGGTGAGGAAGCCCAGCGGCACCGACCAGAGCGCGGGCCAGGCGAGCAGGGCGTGCAGGTCACCGGTGCCGGGCAGGTCGGCCATCGTCGCGGCCACCGCGCAGAACGCCGAGCCGCCCCCGGCCAGCATCCCGGCGGCCGCGCCGGGCGGGGTCAGCCGCCGCCACCAGATGCCGAGGACCAGCAACGGGCAGAAGGAGGAGGCGGACACGGCGAAGGCGAGCCCGACGGCGTCGGCGACCGGCAGGCCGCCCACCAGCACGCTCGCGGCGAGCGGTACGGCCATGGCGAGGACCGTCCCGAGTCTGAAGTGCCGTACCCCGCGCGCCGGGAGGACGTCCTGGGTGAGGACGCCGGCGACCGCCATGGTGAGGCCGGAGGCGGTGGAGAGGAACGCGGCGAAGGCGCCGCCCGCCACCAGCGCGCCGAGCAGGTCGCCGCCGAGACCGCCGACGACCCGGTCGGGCAGCAGCAGGACGGCGGCGTCCGTCTCGCCGGTGAGGGTGAGTTCGGGGGTGTAGAGGCGGCCGAGGGCGCCGTAGACGGGCGGCAGGAGGTAGAAGAGGCCGATCAGGGCAAGGACGGCGACCGTGGTGCGGCGGGCGGCGACGCCGTGCGGGCTGGTGTAGAAGCGGACGACGACGTGCGGCAGGCCCATGGTGCCGAGGAAGGTGGCGAGGATCAGCCCGTACGTGGCGTACAGCGGGCGTTCCTCGCGGCTCTCGGCGAGCGAGGTGGACATGCCGCCGTTGGTGCCCCGGTCGGTGGCGGGGACGCGGGTGCCCTTGGCGAAGGTCAGGCGGGTGCCGGCGGTGATGCGGTGGGTGCCCTCGGGGAGGGTGACCCTGGTGTCCTCGTGCGGGTGGCCGTCGACGGTGCCGGTGACGGTGACCGTGAGCGGGCCGTCGAGCCGGAGGGAGAGGGTGTCCTGGACGTCCACGACGCGCTGGGTACGGAAGGTGGCCGGTTCGTCGAAGGCGTGCACGGGGGCGCCGGCGCGCTGCCAGGCGAGGACGAGGAAGAGGGCGGGGACGAGCAGGGCGGTGAGCTTCAGCCAGTACTGGAAGGCCTGCACGAAGGTGATGCTGCGCATGCCGCCGGCGGCCACGGTGGCCACCACGACCACGGCGACGATGAGCCCGCCGAGCGCGTCGGGGGCGCCGGTGAGGACCGCCAGCGTCAGCCCGGCGCCCTGGAGTTGGGGCAGCAGGTAGAGCCAGCCGACGCCGACGACGAACACCCCGGCCAGCCGCCGTACCGGCTGCGAGGCGAGCCTGGCCTCGGCGAAGTCGGGGAGGGTGTAGGCGCCGGAGCGGCGCAGCGGGGCGGCGACGAAGAGCAGGAGCACGAGGTAGCCGGCGGTGTAGCCGACCGGGTACCAGAGCATGTCGGGGCCCTGGACGAGGACCAGTCCCGCGATGCCCAGGAAGGAGGCGGCGGAGAGGTACTCGCCGCTGATCGCGGCCGCGTTGAGGCGGGGGCCGACGGTGCGGGAGGCGACGTAGAAGTCGGAGGTGGTCCGGGAGATGCGCAGGCCGAAGGCGCCGACGAGGACGGTCGCGACGACCACGAGGGCGACGGCCGGGACTGCGTAACTGGAGTTCATCTGGCCTCGTCGGAGTTCATCCCGCGTCGTCGGGGCTGGAGTTCATCGGTCCTCGACGAGGCGGACGAAGTCCTCCTCGTTGCGTTCGGCGCGGCGCACGTACCAGCGGGCGAGCAGGATCAGCGGGGCGTACAGGCAGAAGCCGAGCACCAGCCACTCCAGGCGGCGCGCCTGGGGGGCGGCGGCGAAGACCAGCGGGAGCGGGCCGACGAGCAGCACCAGGACGGCGAACACGACGAGGGCGACGCGCAGTTGGCTGCGCATGAGGGAGCGGACGTAGGTGTGGCCGAGGGTGGTCTGCTCGTCGATCTCGGTGCGCGGCCGGTAGTAGCCGGAGGTACGGCGGCTGCGGCGCGGCGGACCGGTGACGGTCACCCGGCGCTCGGCGGGGTCCGCGGCCACCGTCAGGCCCTCCTCATCAGCAGGTCCCGCAGCTCGCGGGCGTGGCGCCGGCTGACCTGGAGCTCCTCCGCGCCGACCAGGACGCTCACCGTGCCCGCGTCCAGGCGGAGTTCGCCGATGTGGCGGAGGGCGACCAGGTGACGGCGGTGGATGCGGACGAAGCCGCGGGAGCGCCAGCGGTCCTCCAGGGTGGAGAGCGGGATGCGGACCAGGTGGCTGCCGCGGTCGGTGTGCAGGCGGGCGTAGTCGCCCTGGGCCTCGACGTGTGTGATGTCGTTCACCGTCACGAACCGTGTGACGCCGCCGAGTTCGACGGGTATGTGGTCGGGGTCGGGTTCGTGCACGGGTATCCGGGGTGCGTTGCCGCGCAGTTCGGCGGCCCGGCGTACCGCCTCCGCCAGGCGTTCCTTGCGTACCGGCTTCAGGACGTAGTCAACTGCTTTGAGATCGAAGGCCCTTACCGCGAAGTCCTCGTGGGCGGTGACGAAGACGACCAGCGGCGGCCGGGCGAAGCCGGTGAGCAGCCGGGCCAGGTCCAGGCCGTCCAGGCCGGGCATCTGGACGTCGAGGAAGACGACGTCGATGGCCTCGGGGCCCTGGGGCCCGGACTCCAGGGCGCGGGTGATGCGGCGCAGCGCCTCGGTGGCGTCCCCGGCGCCCTCGACGCTTCCGATGCGCGGATCGGCGTGCAGCAGATAGAGCAGCTCCTCCAGCGAAGGGCGTTCGTCGTCGACGGCGAGGGCGCGCAGCATGAACGGAGTGTAGGCGGCGGAACGCGGCGCTGGACATGTACCGGACGTGGACGTTCGCGCCGGACGAAGTGGTGTTCCCGAAGTCTCTTCGGCCGTGGTTACAGTGCGGGCATGAACAGCGGCACCGCCTCCTTCGACGATCTCGACCGGAAGATCACCACTGCGTTGATGGCGAACGCGCGGACCAGTTTCGCCGAGATCGGCGCGGCCGTCGGGCTCTCCGCGACGGCCGTGAAGCGGCGGGTCGACCGGCTGCGCGAGACCGGTGTGATCACCGGGTTCACGGCCACCGTCACCCCGTCGGCCCTCGGCTGGCGCACGGAGGCGTACGTCGAGGTGTACTGCGAGGGCGCGGCCCCGCCCCGGCGGCTCGCGGAGGTGGTCCGCAACCATCCGGAGATCACCGCGGCCATGACGGTGACCGGTGGCGCGGACGCGCTGCTGCATGTGCGGGCCCGGGACGTGGGCCACTTCGAGGAGGTGCTGGAGCGGATCCGCGTGGAGCCGTTCATCCGGAAGACGATCAGTGTGATGGTGCTGTCGCATCTGCTTCCGGAGAGCCCGGAGGCCGGTGCCACGCACCCCGTACCGGAGTAAACGCATCGATGCTGCGTTTGTACGACTGGAGACGCAGCGTTCCTGCGCAGACGCGCAACATTCATTTCTTGTCGCCCGTATCCGACGCTTTCTACCTTGGTGTCAACCCTCAGTCGACACCGCGGGAAAGCGGAGGAACCCCTCTGTGTCCGAAAGCCGTGTGCCGCGCCTCAGGCGCTTCCTTGTCTGCGAACCCAGACATTTCGGCGTGCAGTACGCGATCAATCCCTGGATGAACCCCGACACCAGGGTCGACGTCGACCTGGCCCAGGAGCAGTGGACCGCGCTGATCAGCGCCTACCGCACGCACGGGCACAGCGTCGACCGGCTGGAGCCGGTGCCCGGCCTGCCCGACATGGTGTTCGCCGCGAACTCGGCGGTCGTCGTCGGCGGCCGCGTCTTCGGCTCGCTCTTCCATGCGCCCGAGCGGCGCCCCGAGTCCACCCACTACGACCTCTGGTTCAAGACCGCGGGCTTTGACGTGCACCGCCCGGGCTCGGTGGTCGAGGGCGAGGGGGACCTGGTCTGGACGGGCCGGTACCTGCTCGCCGGCACCGGCTTCCGCACCAGCCGCGAGGCGCACCGGGAGGCCCAGGAGTTCTTCGGCCACCCGGTGATCAGCCTGACCCTGGTGGACCCGTACTTCTACCATCTGGACACGGCGCTCTTCGTCCTGGACGACGAGAACATCGTGTACTTCCCGGAGGCCTTCTCCCCCGGCAGCCGGGACGTGCTGCGCCGACTGTTCCCGGACGCGGTGCTCGCCACCCGGGACGACGCCATGGCATGGGGCCTGAACTCGGTCTCCGACGGCCGCCACGTCTTCATCGCGCCGCAGGCCGAGGCGCTCGCCGCCCGGCTCGCCGACCAGGGCTACGAGCCCGTCCCCGTCGACCTGTCGGAGTTCCACAAGGCAGGCGGCGGCATCAAGTGCTGCACCCAGGAAATCCGCTGAGGACCAGGAGATCCCCCTGATGACCGCACCCGCACGCGCACGCACCTCCGCCGAGCTGATCGAGGCGGAGGGACCGGTCCTCGCGCACAACTACCACCCGCTGCCCGTCGTCGTCGCCCGCGCCGAGGGCAGCTGGGTGGAGGACGTCGAGGGCCGCCGTTACCTCGACATGCTGGCCGGCTACTCGGCCCTCAACTTCGGCCACCGCCACCCGGCGCTGGTCGAGGCCGCACACTGCCAGCTGGACCGCCTCACCCTCACCTCGCGCGCCTTCCACAACGACAGGCTCGCCGAATTCGCCGAACGGCTCGCGGCGCTGACCGGCCTGGACATGGTGCTGCCGATGAACACCGGCGCCGAGGCGGTCGAGTCCGGCATCAAGGTGGCCCGCAAATGGGCCTACGACGTGAAGGGCGTCCCGGCCGACCAGGCCACGATCGTGGTCGCCGCGGACAACTTCCACGGCCGTACGACCACGATCGTCAGCTTCTCCACGGACGAGACCGCCCGCGCGGGCTTCGGCCCGTTCACGCCGGGCTTCCGGATCGTGCCGTACAACGACCTGGCCGCGCTGGAGGCGGCGGTCGACGAGACCACGGCGGCCGTGCTGATCGAGCCGATCCAGGGCGAGGCCGGGGTGCTCATCCCCGACGACGGCTATCTGACCGGGGTCCGCGAGCTGACCCGGCGCAAGGGCTGCCTGTTCGTCGCGGACGAGATCCAGTCCGGCCTCGGCCGCACCGGCCGCACCCTCGCCGTCGACCACGAGGACGTGGTGCCGGACGTGGTGCTGCTCGGCAAGGCGCTGGGCGGCGGGATCGTGCCGGTGTCGGCGGTGGTGGCCCGGCGGGAGGTGCTGGGGGTGCTGCACCCCGGCGAGCACGGCTCGACGTTCGGCGGCAACCCGCTCGCGGCGGCGGTCGGCACGGCGGTGGTCGAGCTGCTGGAGAGCGGCGACTTCCAGCGCCGGGCCGCCGAGCTGGGCGTGGTCCTGCGGGACGGCCTGACGGAGCTGGTCGGCAGGGGTGTGGTCGGCTTCCGCTCGCGCGGACTGTGGGCGGGCGTCGACGTGGACCCGGCGATCGGCACCGGGCGGGAGATCGGCGAACGCCTGATGCGCGAGGGCGTCCTGGCCAAGGACACCCACGGCTCCACGATCCGGCTGGCCCCGCCGCTGACCGTCACGGCGGAGGAACTGCGGTCGGCGCTGGGGTCGTTGGAGAAGGTGCTCGCGGCGTAGACCGGGGAGGAGCCGGGGGGCGGGGCGGCCGGGCCCGTGAGCGCGGCCGTCCCGCCCCGATCGGTGATCAGCCCTTGCCGAGGAGCTTGTTCATCTCCTTGATCTCGGCGTTCTGGGCGGTGACGATGCCGGCGGCCATGCTCGTGGCCGGGGCGTAGTCACCCTTGGCCTTCTCGGTGCCGGCCATCTCGACGGCGCCCTGGTGGTGCTGGACCATCATGGTCAGGAACATCGTGTCGAAGTCCGTCCCCTTGGCCTGCTTCAGCATGGTCATGTCCTTGTCGGACATCATCCCGGCCATGCCGGCGTGGCCGCTGTGGTCCATGCCCGCCATGGGCACGTCCTCGCCCCAGGCCTTCAGCCAGCCGGTCATGGTCCGGATCTCCGGGTCCTGGGCCTTCTCGATCCGGGCGGCGAGGTCCTTCACCTGGGCGGAGGAGGCACGGTCGGCGGCGAGCCCGGCCATCTCCACGGCCTGCTGGTGGTGCGGGATCATGCTCTGCGCGAAGGACACGTCCTGCGCGTTGTGCGCGTCGGCGGTGGCGGTGGCGCCGGCCGCCGCCGAGTGCGACGCGTGTGCGGTGCCGGCGGTGTCGGTGCTGTCGTCGCCGCTGCCGCACGCGGTGAGGGCGAGGGCGGCGGTCGCGGTGAGCGCGACGAGGACGGCACGGGTACGCGTGGTGGTCATGCTGGATCTCCTGCGAATGGATGTGAGTGGGCACGCGGGAGCACGACCGCCGCGCTGTCCGCGCGCGGCCGGCTCGGGTGCCTCTAGATCCGCAGGAGCTGGAGTTCGGCCAGGTCGGGGGGTGCCCGTGCGCCGTCCGGTGCCGTGACCGGGCCGGCGGGCACCGGGCAGGCGGTCGCGAGCACGGGGACCGGGTCCGGGACCAGCGCGGGCAGCGCCGGTCCGCCGCTCACCGCGCCGGAGGCGCAGGTCGCGTCGGCGTGGTGCGCGTGGTGGTCGCCGCAGTGGCCGTCGTCGCCGGAGCAGCCGTCGTACGCGGTGGCCGTGACCGCCGTGGAGGAGACGGCCCGCTCGTGCCCGCCGTGCATTCCCATGACGCCGCCGGGTGCCAGCGCGTGCATGCCGAGCAGCCCGGTCAGCAGCCCCAGCACGAGCAGGGCGCGCCAACGCCGGTACGGCGGTCGCGGGGTGGGCTGCTCGGTGGGGCGCATCGGGGCCATCCTATGCATGCCCTGAGAGCCGGCCGGCACGGGCACACCCCGGACGGTCGTTTCCGCGCACGGGTGCCGAAGGCGATGTCCGTGGTGGACCCGCCGGTCGCGGGCGACGGCAGGCGCACTCGGCCGCCGCCATGAGCACGGACCCGACGACACCATCGGTGCCGGTCCGGGAAGGGGCCCTTGGTGAAGAGACGCGGTGGTGACCGGTGACGCCGCCTGCAACACGAGCCGGCCCGAGGGGGGTTACTCCTTGACGCCCTGCGCCCGCTGGGAGACGTGTGCCCAGTCGTCCCAGGTCTTCAGGCGGTCGGCGTAGACGTTCTTGGCGATCTCCAGGCCGTCCGTGCCGAAGAAGGCGCGCAGCGGCGGGTTCTCCGCGTCGACGATCTGCAGCAGGGCGGCGCCCGCGTCGCTCGGGTCGGCGTAGCTGGCGTCACCCATCTGAGCCGCGATGGCCTCACGGACCGTGTCGTACACGGGGATCCGCTCGGCGTGCTTGGCGGACGAACCGGCCCAGTCGGTGGTGAAGCCGCCCGGCTCCACGATCGTGACCTTGATGCCGGTGCCGGCGATGGCGAGCTCGTGCGAGAGCGACTCGCTCAGTGCCTCGAGCGCCCACTTGGACGCGTTGTACACGCCGATGGTCGGGAACGCGGCGATGCCGCCGACCGAGGAGATCTGGACGATGTGGCCGCTGCCCTGAGCGCGCAGGATCGGCAGGACGGCCTGCGTGACCCACAGCGCGCCGAAGAAGTTCGTCTCCATCTGAGCACGCGCCTGGTCCTCGGAGGTCTCCTCGAT
>NZ_JAGXJL010000527.1:0-231 GCF_019091475.1 Streptomyces sp. GbtcB6
ACGGTCTCCTTGTGGAACAGGGAGGGGGGGTCGATGTACGACGGCGACGGGAGCGGGCGGAGGAGGTAGATGCCGTTGCGCGGGGTGAAGATGAAGCGCTTCATCTTCGGGTCCCAGCGACGGGTCTGGTGACCGAAGTGGACGCCAGATAATGCCGACCTAGTTCTGAATACGCAATTCTATAACGAAGGACTTGGTGTTCTCGGTTGTGCCGCGGATGCCGGACGGCTC
>NZ_JAGXJL010000528.1:0-231 GCF_019091475.1 Streptomyces sp. GbtcB6
GATCTATTCTCCTTAGGTGTGAGAGAATATGCATCACATCCAAAAACGACTAATCGGCTGCCTGCCGTTGATACCTCATTTCATACGGCGTTGTCGTGAGGATTCACATTAGAAGGTTAGAATCCATATGTGTGTTATTTGAGTATATGGGTGTGATTCTATATAATAGATTATGGTGGCCGGGTGAGGTCAGGACCGCCTATGAGCCGGTACTGGCGGCGCTCCAGCCGA
>NZ_JAGXJL010000529.1:0-230 GCF_019091475.1 Streptomyces sp. GbtcB6
CCATCCTGGTGGACGAACTGTCGACGGTGTACCGGGCCGGAGGCGACGTCGGGGCACTGCCCCCGGTTCGCTCCTACGGCGACTACCTGGCCTGGCTGGGCCGTCAGGACCGGGAGGCGGCGCGGACCGCATGGCGCGCGGTGCTGGCGGGGGCGGACGTGCCCACCCTGGTCGCCCCGGCCGACCCCGCACGGACGCCGCTCAGGCCCGAGGCCGTGCTCGCCGAGTGC
>NZ_JAGXJL010000530.1:0-230 GCF_019091475.1 Streptomyces sp. GbtcB6
CCTGGAGGGCGCGTCCGCGGCCCTGATCGGCGGCTACCACGGCACCTGGATCCCGGCCACCGAGCCCGCCCAAGTCCCGCTCTCCTCCGCCTACTTGGGCGCAGGCGTACTGGCCGCCCTGCCCGCCGTCCGCTGCGGCCCGGCCGAAACCGCCCGAGTCCTGCGCTACTTGGCGCTGCGGTCGGCGGGCCAGTGCGGGCCCTGCCTCAACGGCCTCCCGCGCATGGCCG
>NZ_JAGXJL010000531.1:0-230 GCF_019091475.1 Streptomyces sp. GbtcB6
GAAATAAAGGATCGGGTCCGATGGCCCGATGGGACCCCCGATGGCCCGATGGGCCGATTTCATGCAGGCCCGATGGTCTGATTCGAAGGGTCCGATTGGGGTATTTTGTAGGTTAGGGGTCCGATGGGGCAGGTGTAGGCCCGATGGGCCGATTGTATGTAGGCCCGATGGGGCCGATTGTAGGCCCGATGGGGCCGATTGTAGGCCCGATGGGTATGGAAGTTGATTTT
>NZ_JAGXJL010000532.1:0-230 GCF_019091475.1 Streptomyces sp. GbtcB6
TATTAATAAATATATATACTTGGGTAATAAATTATTCTTTAATTTAATTAAACTTTAGTAATTCGGTAGGAATAATCCCGAAATTTAAATAATTATCAGTACTAAAATAATAAGGATTACCGGGTACTCTTCTATTATTATAGGCATAATACTACTAGTAATAACTATTAACTATATATATTTCGAACCACCGTTCGTTGTACCGTAGGTAATACTTTATAATATTCTAT
>NZ_JAGXJL010000533.1:0-230 GCF_019091475.1 Streptomyces sp. GbtcB6
GCTCAATGGGAGGTATGTGTGTATTTGTTTGGATGTTCTAAATAAAGTATTGATCTTGATTTTATGATTATGAGCAATGATGATTAATGTTGAATGTGTGTTTGGATACTCATAATCTATGTGATAGTTTAACAGGAGTGTGTGATGTTAGTGATGAGAGAAGGCTAATCAACTCACCAAAACTCCGCAACGTAGCATTCTGGTTGTTTGGTCATTTAAAATAGTTTTTT
>NZ_JAGXJL010000534.1:0-230 GCF_019091475.1 Streptomyces sp. GbtcB6
GTCGTAGAGGAGGGCCACGTCCACGTCGGCGGGGCCGAGGTCGGAACGGGACCAGAGGTGTGCGGCCTGGCCGAGAACCTGGGGCTCGTGGGTGAGGGTGGGCTGGTCCCACTCGGGGCGTTCGAGGATCTGGGTGCCGACGGCCTCGAAGCGGTCCGGGGGCTTGGGCAGGTCGGGGGCCGGCTCGGAGGCGGAGCCGACGGCGGCGGACGCGGCGTCGCAGGGGGGCT
>NZ_JAGXJL010000535.1:0-230 GCF_019091475.1 Streptomyces sp. GbtcB6
CGCAGCTTCTCCAGCGTGAGCCTGCCGCTCACCCGGCCCGCGCTGATCACCACGGCGATCTTCCCCTTCATCTGGACCTGGATCGACTTCTTCACCCAGCTCATCTACCTCTTCGTCCCGGACAAGTTCACGCTCACCCTCGCCCTGGTCACCCTCGTTGACTCCTCCAGCCAGTCGGTGTTCGGCCCGGTGTTGGAGATGGCGGTCATTGCCCTGCTGCCGATCGTGCT
>NZ_JAGXJL010000536.1:0-230 GCF_019091475.1 Streptomyces sp. GbtcB6
ATGATCCCGCCCATGCCTGCTGCCTCCGCCGCTTCCTCCCGAACGGCCTCGGACAACGCGCTGCGTGTCCTGTCGATGGGCGCGGTCGCCGTGCTGGTCCTGGTCGCCGGGGTGTGGGGGTCCTGGGGCACCGCGCAGGACGTGCTGCTGACGAAGGGCAAGGTGCAGGGCACCGTCAAGGTGACGGCGTGCGGTGACGACACCTGCACGGGGCCGTCCACGCCCGTCTC
>NZ_JAGXJL010000057.1:0-53166 GCF_019091475.1 Streptomyces sp. GbtcB6
GGCAGCCCCCGGAACGGGCGGTCGAAGGGGGCCCACCCCCTGGAGGACGGGACGGGCAGGGGCGGCGGGGGCGAGACACCCACGCCCGCCCCCACCGGCCGCTCACATCCGCGACACGTTCCGCTCGTACACCAGCCGCAGCCCCACCAGCGTCAGCCACGGCTCGTGCTCGTCGATCACCGACGACTCCCCGAGCACCATCGGCGCCAGCCCACCCGTCGCGATCACCGTCACATCGTCCGGATCGTCCGCCAGCTCCCGCGCCATCCGCCCGACCACCCCGTCGACCTGCCCGGCGAACCCGTACACGATGCCCGCCTGCATGGCCTCCACCGTGTTCTTCCCGATCACGCTCCGCGGCCGCGCCACCTCGATCTTCCGCAGCTGCGCGCCCTTGACGCCCAGCGCCTCCACGGAGATCTCGATACCGGGCGCGATCACACCCCCGACGTACTCCCCGCGCGCGGACACCGCGTCGAAGGTCGTGGCCGTGCCGAAGTCGACGACGATCGCCGGCCCCCCGAACAGCTCGACGGCGGCGACCGCGTTGATGATCCGGTCGGCGCCGACCTCCTTGGGGTTGTCGGTGAGGATCGGCACCCCGGTCTTCACCCCGGGCTCCACCAGCACCGCCGGCACATCGCCGTAGTACCGCCGCGTGACCTCGCGCAGCTCGTGCAGCACGGACGGCACGGTCGCGCAGATCGCGATCCCGTCGATGCCGTCGCCGAGCTCGTCGCCGAGCAGCGGGTGCATGCCCATCAGGCCCTGGAGGAGCACCGCCAGCTCGTCTGCGGTACGGCGCGCGTCCGTGGAGATGCGCCAGTGCTCGACGATGTCCTCGCCGTCGAAGAGCCCGAGGACGGTGTGGGTGTTGCCGACGTCGATGGTGAGGAGCATGGGGTCACTCCGCCTCGCGCAGATCCAGGCCGATGTCCAGGATCGGCGAGGAGTGGGTGAGGGCGCCGACGGCCAGGAAGTCCACGCCCGTGTCGGCGTACGCCCGCGCGTTGTCCAGCGTGAGCCGCCCGGACGCCTCCAGGAGCGCGCGGCCGCCGACGATCGCGACGGCCTCCTCGCACTCCATCGGCGTGAAGTTGTCCAGCAGGATCAGGTCGGCGCCCGCGTCGACGACCTCGCGCAGCTGGTGCAGGGTGTCGACCTCGACCTCGATCGCCAGCTCCGGGAAGGCCTCGCGGACGGCCTTGAAGGCCTGGGCGACGCCGCCGGCGGCGACCACGTGGTTGTCCTTGACCAGGGCCGCGTCGGAGAGCGACATGCGGTGGTTGACGCCGCCGCCGCTGCGCACCGCGAACTTCTCCAGGGAGCGCAGCCCCGGGGTGGTCTTGCGGGTGTCCCGCACGCGCGTGGCCGTGCCCTCCAGCTCGTCCGCCCACGCGCGCGTGGCGGTCGCGATGCCGGAGAGGCGGTTCAGGATGTTGAGGGCACCGCGCTCGGCGGTGAGCAGGTCGCGGGTGCGGGTGGTGATCGACAGGAGCCGCTGCCCGGCCTCGACCCGGTCGCCGTCCTCGACGTGCCGTTCGACCTCGAACTCGTCGGTGCAGACCACGGAGACCACGGCCTCGGCGACCCGGAGGCCCGCGACCACACCGGCCTCGCGCGCGACGAAGTCGCCGGTGGCCACGGCCTCCTCGGGGATCGTCGCGACGGTCGTCACGTCCACGCCGTTGTCCAGGTCCTCCTGGATGGCCACGTTGGCGATGTCCTCGACCTCGATGGGGTCGAGTCCGGCGGCGGCCAGCAGCTCGGCGAGCGCGGGGTCGAGCCCGCACTCCAGGTACTCCTCGTCGCCCTCGGCGCCGCAGGCACAGCCGTCGCCGCAGCCGCCGCCGTCGGCGAGGGGAAGGTCGTTGGTGCTCACGTCTGTCACTGCTCCTGGTGTGGCTGGTGGGGCCGGGTAGGGGGGAAGTCTGCGGTGTCGGTGGTGCCCACGGCCAGCGTCCGGTCAGGATTCAGCCGTACGACGATGTGGCGCCCCCACCGGGCGTCGTCGCGGTCGGCGTGGTCCTCGCGCCAGTGGCAGCCGCGGGTCTCCTCGCGGCGGCGGGCCGCCTCGACGAGCACGCGCGCGACGCACAGGAGGTTGGTGGCCTCCCAGGTGTCGACGCCGGGTTCGGCGGTCTTGCCGTTCTCGTCCAGGGCGTCGCGGGCGTCCGTGTGCAGCCGCTGGAGCTGTCCGGCGGCCCTGGCGAGGGACTCCTCGGAACGCAGCACGCCGGCGCCCTCGGTCATGATCCGCTGGATGGCGAACCGGGCCTCGGGGGCGAGCAGCGGGTGCGCGGGCTTCTCGGGGTGCGGGACCGGTGCGGGCACGCGCGCGTGCAGGCCGTTCTCCAGGCGGGCCGCCGTGATGTCGGCGGCGATGCGCTCGGCGTAGACGAGGCCTTCGAGGAGGGAGTTGGAGGCGAGCCGGTTCGCGCCGTGCACGCCGGTGCACGCGACCTCGCCGCACGCGTAGAGCCCGGGGACGGTCGTACGCCCCCGCGCGTCGGTGCGCACGCCCCCGGAGGCGTAGTGGGCGGCCGGGGCTATCGGGATGGGCTCGGTGACCGGGTCGATGCCGTTGGCGCGGCAGGCGGCCAGGATGGTCGGGAAGCGGTGCTCCCACATGTCGGCGCCGAAGTGCCGGGCGTCGAGGTACATGTGTTCGGCGTCCTGCTCCTGCATGCGCCGCATGATGCCCTTGGCGACGATGTCCCGGGGCGCCAGCTCGGCCAGTTCGTGCTGCCCCACCATGAAGCGCACGCCGTCGGCGTCGACCAGGTGGGCGCCCTCGCCGCGCACCGCCTCGGAGACCAGCGGCTGCTGGCCCTCGGCGTCCGGGCCGAGGAAGAGCACGGTCGGGTGGAACTGCACGAATTCGAGGTCGCTGATCTCGGCGCCGGCGCGCAGTGCCAGCGCCACGCCGTCGCCGGTCGACACCGACGGGTTGGTGGTCGCGGAGAACACCTGGCCCATGCCGCCGGTCGCGAGGACGACCGCGGGGGCGTGCACGGCGCCCACGCCGTCGTGCTGGCCCTCGCCCATGACGTGCAGGGTGACCCCGGCCGTACGGCCCTCGGCGTCGGTCAGCAGGTCCAGGACGAGCGCGTTCTCGATGGCGCGCAGCCCACGCGCGCGTACCGCTTCCACGAGGGCCCGGGAGACCTCGGCGCCGGTGGCGTCGCCGCCCGCGTGCGCGATCCGGCGCCGGTGGTGGCCGCCCTCGCGGGTGAGGTGGAGGCCGCCTTCGGAGGACTCGTCGAAGATCGCGCCGGTGTCGATGAGCCGCCGTACCGCGCCGGGGCCCTCGGTGACGAGGATCCGTACGGCGTCCTCGTCGCAGAGGCCGGCGCCGGCCACCAGGGTGTCCGCGAGGTGCTGTTCCGGGGTGTCGCCCTCGCCGAGGGCCGCGGCGATGCCGCCCTGCGCCCAGCGCGTGGAGCCGTCGTCCAGGCGGGCCTTGGTGACGACGACCGTGGTCAGCCCGGCGGCCTGGCAGCGCAGGGCCGCGGTGAGGCCGGCCACCCCGGACCCGACGACGACCACGTCCGCCGAGATGCTCCACCCGGGGGCGGGCGCGTGCAGTCGTATGCCGGTGCTGGTGCCTGTACTGGTGCCTGTGCTGGTCACGAGGCGGCTCCGAGGTTTCCGAAGGTGAGAGGAAGGTTGTCGATCAGCCGGGTCGTCCCGACCCGGGCGGCGACGGCGAGGACGGCCTCTCCGGTGAAGTCGTCGTCGATCTCGGTGAAGTCGGACGGGTCGACCAGGGCGAGGTAGTCCAGTTCGAGCGGCGGGTCGTAGTGGACCGCCTCGTCCAGGACCTGGCGGGCGGCCGCGCGGACCGCCGCGGCGGCGTTCGGCACCGCCTTGGCGACGGCGTGCGCGTCGGCGGCCGCGCGGGATTCGCCTATGGCGCTGAGCGCCTCGGCGCGCGCCCGCGTCGACGGCACCTCGCGCGCCCGCGCACGCAGCGCCTCCTGTGCCGCGTGCCGGTCGCGGCCGGCGAACAGCGCGCGGGACAGTGTGAGCGCCGTGCGCCGCTCGTCGGGCGACAGGTAGCGGTTGCGGCTGGACAGCGCGAGCCCGTCGGACTCCCGCACGGTCGGTACGCCGACGATCTCGACGCCGAAGTTCAGGTCGCGCACCATGCGCCGGATCACGGCCAGCTGCTGGGCGTCCTTCTGCCCGAACAGGGCCACGTCGGGGCGGGTGAGGTGCAGCAGCTTGGCGACGACGGTGAGGACGCCGTCGAAGTGCCCGGGGCGGGAGGCGCCCTCCAGGAGCGTGCCCATCGGCCCCGCGGTGACCCGCACCTGGGGCTGCCCGCCCGGGTAGACCTCGTCGGCCGAAGGGGCGAACACGGCGTCAGCGCCCGCCTGTTCCGCGATCTTCAGGTCGGCGTCCAGGGTGCGCGGGTAGCGGTCGAGGTCCTCGCCCTGCCCGAACTGCAGGGGGTTCACGAAGACGGTGACGATCACGAAGCCCTTGCGGCCGACGTGCTCGCGGGCCGCCCTGATCAGCGTGGCGTGTCCCTCGTGCAGGGCGCCCATGGTCATGACGACGGCGGTGCGGCCCGAGACCGCGAAGTGGTCCTGCACGTACCTGAGGTCGTCGACGGTGGGGGCGAGTTCGAAGGGGCGGCGGCTCATCGGTCTTCCCCGTTCTGCGGCGTGTGCGTCCCGGTGGCGAGGACGCCGAGCAGGTCCTGGGCGAGCTCCGGCTTCAGCAGGCCGTGCGCGAGCGCCCGGTCGGCCGTCGCGCGGGCCATCGCCAGGTAGCCGTCGACGGCCTGCGGGGCGTGCCTGCGCAGCTCCGTGACGTGCGCGGCGACGGTGCCCGCGTCCCCGCGCGCGACCGGCCCGGTCAGCGCCGCGTCGCCGGAGCGCAGGGCGTTGTCCAGGGCGGCGCCGAGCAGTGGGCCGAGCATCCGGTCGGGGGCCTCGACGCCGGCGGTGCGCAGCAGCTCCATGGACTGGGCGACCAGGGTGACCAGGTGGTTGGCGCCGAGGGCGAGGGCCGCGTGATAGAGCGGGCGGTTCTCCTCGGAGATCCACTCCGGCTCGCCGCCCATCTCGATGACCAGGGCCTCGGCGGCCAGCCGCAGCTCCTCCGGCGCGGTCACCCCGAACGAGCAGCCCGCCAGCCGCTGCACGTCCACCGGCGTCCCCGTGAAGGTCATCGCCGGGTGCAGGGCCAGCGGCAGCCCGCCCGCGCGCAGGGCCGGGTCCAGGACCTTCGCGCCGTACCGGCCGGAGGTGTGCACGAGCAGCTGGCCGGGCCGTACGGCACCGGTCTCGGCGAGGCCGGTGACCAGGCCGGGCAGGGCGTCGTCGGGGACGGTCAGCAGGACCAGGTCGGCACGCCGGAGGACCTCGGCGGGGGGGACCAGCGGAACGCCTGGCAGCATCGCCTCGGCGCGCCGCCGGGAGGCGTCGGAGACCCCGGAGACGGCCACCGGGCGGTGCCCGGCGAGCTGCAGCGACGCGGCCAGCGCGGGGCCCACCCGGCCGGCGCCGACGACACCGACGGTGAGCCGCGCGGGGCGGTCACCGATGTCTGGCTGTTGGACTGTACTCACGCGAGGGTGGCCTTCCCGTTCCAGTCCGCTCTGGGTACCGGACGATTTCTCGTCATGTTAACGCTATCCGGTCCGGGGCCGATCGGTTGTCCACAGGCTGTGGGTGACCGGTCACACTCGCGGCCCGGAAAATGCGCGGCGCCCGGTCCGCGCGCCACGGCATCATCCACGGCATGAGTGATACGGCGACGGCCCAGGAAGACCACCCGAAGGAACCCCTGTCGGCGGAAGAGCAGATGCGAGAGCGGCGCGCCGCTGCCTACCGGCGGGCCACCCGCGTCCTCGCGCGCATGGGCCTGCGGGCCCCGCTCCGCGAACGGCTCGCGCGGCTCCAGGAGGCGGCCCCCGAGGTGTACGACCTGGACGAACCGTCGGACATCTACGGCAACGGCGTCGTCGAGGCCCTGGAGCGGCGCGTCGCGGCCCTGCTGGGCACGGAGGCCGCCGCGTTCTTCCCGACCGGCACGATGGCCCAGCAGGTCGCCCTGCGCTGCTGGGCGGCCCGCACCGGCAACCCCACGGTCGCCCTGCACGCACTCGCCCACCCCGAGGTGCACGAACGCGACGCCTTCCGCGAGGTGGCCGGCCTGCGCACGGTGCGCGTCACCGACGAGCCCCGGCTCCCCACCGCCCAGGAGATACGCGACTTCCCGGAGCCCTTCGGGGCGCTGATGCTGGAGCTGCCCCTCAGGGACGCCGGTTTCGTCCTGCCCACCTGGGAGGAGCTCACGGAGCTGGTGGAGGCGGCGCGGGAACGCGACGCGGTGGTGCACTTCGACGGTGCGCGCCTGTGGGAGTCCACCGTCCACCTCGGACGCTCCCTGTCCGAGATCGCGGACCTGGCGGACAGCGTCTACGTGTCGTTCTACAAGTCCCTCGACGGCTTCGGCGGCGCCGCGCTGGCCGGCCCGAAGTCCCTGGTCGAGGAGGCGAAGACCTGGCGCCACCGCTACGGCGGCATGATCTTCCAGCAGTTCCCGACGGCGCTCGCGGCCTTGATCGGCCTGGAGCGCGAACTCCCCCGCCTCCCGGACTACGTACGGCACGCGCGCGTGGTGGCCGCGGCCCTGCGCGAGGGCTTCGCCGAGGCAGGGCTCGCGTGGACCCGCGTCCACCCCGGGGAGCCGCACACCCACCAGTTCCAGGTCTGGCTGCCGTACGACGCCGACACACTGGTGGAGGCGGCGGTGGGCCAGGCCGAGGAGACCGGAACCTACCTCTTCACAAGCCTGTGGGACACGAAGGGCCCGGGACTGTCGATGACGGAGCTGACGGTGACGGCGGCGGGCCTGGAGTGGACGGCGGAGGACGTGAGGGCGGCGGTCGCGGACTTTGCGACACGGCTGCCTGCAGCGCCCCGATAAGGGCGCGGGGAACCGCGCGAGCAACCACCCACAACCCGCACCCGGCCCGCCGGCGTCGCGGGAGCGTTGTCGGTGGCGGGGTGCACGATGGGCACATGAGCGTACGTATCGACATCCCGGGGCTGCGCCCCGAGAGCGTCGCCGTCGTGCCCTCGCCACTGGCCGAGCTCGGCATGGCGCTGCACGCGTTGTCCGAGCCGGGGCACCACCCCGGCCTCCAGGGCTGGGCGACCGGCGTGACCGCCCGCATGGAGCCGCATCTGGCCGACCGGATGTGCGAGGCGGACTTCCTGTGGCGGACGACGTTCTCGGACCTGTTCCTGCCGTACGCGGCCGTGCCGGGCGCCGTCCCGGGCGGCACGCTCGCCGAGGAGCTGGACCAGCTGGACAAGCTGTCGGACGAGCAGTTCGTGGACGCGGCGCTGGAGTTCACGTGCGCGCTGTCGTACGGCATCGAGGCACCGGCTCTGCTGTCGGACCCCGCCGCGCGGCGGCGGGCGCTGGAGGTGGCCGCCTCGCGCGGTCCGCAGCAGGTCCGGTTCGCCCAGCGGCTGCTCGACGATCCGCCGAGCGTGCGTGCCTGGCTGCGCCGGTTCCTGACGGACTGCGCCGAGGCGTTCTTCGACGAGGCCTGGTCACGGCTGCGCCACCAGCTGGCGGCCGACGCCCGGCACAAGACGGAGCTGCTGCGTCGCAAGGGGCTGGCCGAGGCGCTGGCGGCGGTCTCCCCCGTCGTGACGCTCGACGGCACGGGCGCGCGGATCACCGTGGACAAGCTCGCCGACGGCCACGCGCGCGTGGCGGCCGACGGCCTGCTGCTGGTGCCCACCAGCCTGGGCTGGCCGCATCTGATGGTGCTGCACCGCTACGGCTGGCAGCCGGTGCTGCACTACCCGGTCGGCTCGCCGGAGCTCGCCTCGCCCGCGTCCGTGGAGGAGCTGACGCTGCGGATGGCGGCGCTGTCCCACCCCGTCCGGATGCGGCTGTGCCGGCATCTGGCGCGCAGCGCCTACACCACCAGCGAGCTGGCGCAGGTGCACGGCCTGTCGGCGCCGGAGGTCTCCCGGCATCTGGGCGTGCTCAAGAAGGCGGGCCTGGTCACGACGCGCCGCCGCGGGCGTTACGTACTGCACCAGCTGGACGTCACGGTCGTCGCCCGGCTCGGCAGCGACTTCCTGGAGGGGATACTCCGCTGAGCGCTCCGCTGGAAGGGGCGCGCTGGGCCGTCGGTCGTCTGCGGCGCCGTCGTGGCTGGTCGCGCCCATGCTGCGGAGCCGCATACGACACAGCCCCGCGCTCCTTCGGGGCGCTGCCAGGCCGGCGTCAGCCGAGTCCGCCGCCGGCCCGCACCAGCCCCGTCTCGTAGGCCAGCACGACCACCTGCACGCGGTCGCGGAGCCCGAGCTTGGTCAGGATGCGGCCCACGTGGGTCTTCACGGTCGCCTCGGACAGCACCAGGCGGCTCGCGATCTCGCCGTTCGACAGGCCCTGCGCGACCAGCACCATCACCTCGCGCTCGCGGTCGGTGAGCCGGTCCAGTTCCTGTTGCCTGGGCTCCTTGCCGGCGGAGGGCAGCATCGGCGCGAAGCGGTCGAGAAGGCGGCGGGTGGTGGAGGGCGCGACGACGGCGTCGCCGCTGTGCACGGAGCGGATGGCGGCCAGCAGCTCGCCCGGGGGCACGTCCTTGAGCATGAAGCCGGAGGCGCCCGCCTTCAGCCCCGAGAAGGCGTACTCGTCGAGGTCGAAGGTGGTCAGGATGAGCACCTTGGGCGCGTCGGGGTCCGCGCAGATGCGGCGGGTGGCCTCCACACCGTCCAGCTTGGGCATGCGCACGTCCATCAGGACGACGTCCACGGCGGTGGTCTTCAGTACCTGGATGGCCTCCACGCCGTCGCCCGCCTCCGCGACGACCTCCATGTCCGGCTGGGCCGCGAGCACCATCCGGAACCCGGTGCGCAGCAGCACCTGGTCGTCGACGAGCATCACGCGGATCGTCATCGGGTCCTCTTCCGTTTCCGTTCGTCCGTTTTTTCCGGATATTCCAGGTTTATGGAGTCTCCGGCGTTTCCGGGTCTTCTGTGGTCTTTCCGGGGGGCGTGACAGGTGTCAACCGCGGGCGCGCGTCTGTGTCAGTGCGCCGGTTTGAGCGGCAGCAGGGCACTGATGCGGAATCCTCCGCCAGGGCGGGGGCCCGCGTCGAGGGTGCCGCCCACCATGCCGACCCGTTCGCGCATGCCGATCAGGCCGTGGCCCTGGCCGTCGGCGCCGCCGTCCTCGTACATCTCGTGCGGGGCGCCCTTGCCGTCGTCCTCGACCAGCAGGCCGAGTCCGTCGTCGAAGTAGACCAGCCGCACGCTGGCGCCCGTGTTGGGGCCGCCGTGCTTGCGGGTGTTGGTCAGCGCCTCCTGCACGATCCGGTACGCCGTGAGCTCGACGCCGCTGGGCAGCGGGCGCGGGGTGCCCTCGACCTTGAAGTCGACGGGCAGGCCGGAGCTGCGGCACTGCTCCACGAGGTCGTCGATCTGCTCGACGTCGGGCTGCGGGACGTACTCGCCGACCTCCTTGTGCTCGCCGGTACGCAGCACGCCCAGCAGGCGGCGCATCTCGGCGAGGGCCTGGCGGCCGGTGGAGGAGATCGTCTCCAGTGCCTTCTTCGCCTGGTCGGGGGCGGCGTCGAGGACGTAGGCGGCGCCGTCGGCCTGGACCACCATCACGGACACGTTGTGCGCGACCACGTCGTGCAGCTCGCGCGCGATCCGGGCGCGCTCGGCGGCGACCGCGACCTTGGCCTGCGCCTCGCGCTCCTTCTCCAGCCGGGCGGCACGCTCCTCCAGCTGCGCGAAGTAGGCGCGGCGGGTGCGCATGGAGTCGCCGAGCACCCAGGCGAGCACGAACGGCACCGTCTGGAACAGCACGATCGCGATGTGCCCCGGGAAACTCGCCTCCTGCTGCGGCCACCTGATCTGCGCCAGGGGCGCCGCGCACAGCCCGGCGTAGAGACCGAACCGGGACGCCCAGCGCGCGCCGACGGCGGCGTTCGTGCACACGATCACCAGCATGGCGAAGTTGGCGATGGTCGTCTCCACGTCCAGCACCAGCTGGGCCAGGCCGGTGGCCGCGGCCAGCAGCAGCATCGGCTCCGGGAAACGGCGGCGCAGTGCGACGACGACGCTCATCACGACGGACACGGCCAGCATGGCGGCCCTGGGTCCGTGGTGCCCCTCGTTCCCGCCGAGCTTCCAGATGCTCGCGCCGGAGATCCCGAGCAAGGCGACGGCCCAGAAGCTGTCGACCCACGTCGGGTGCCTGCGGAGGAAGTCATAGAGGCGCTGCACGTAACCCAGAGTAGGGAAGCGTGATAGGTGCAGGGGTCAACCGGAGGGCCGATCCCTGTTCCGCACGCGTACTCCGCAAGGTGGAGAAGGTGATCACCTGTGCGCCTAGTCTGGCCCGGTGACGGATGAGGCGACGCGAGAGACGGCAGAGGACGCCCGTGGCTGGCGGGCGGCCACCGAGGCGGCCCTGTACGGCCCTGGCGGCTTCTACCGCCGCCCGGAGGGCCCGGCCGGGCACTTCCGTACGTCGGTGCACGCCTCACGGCTGTTCGCCGAGGCCGTGGCCGAGCTGCTGTGCCGGGTCGACGAGGCCCTGGGCCGCCCCGGGTCGCTGGACTTCGTCGACATGGGCGCCGGCCGGGGCGAGCTGGTCACCGGCGTGCTCGCGGCCCTGCCCGCCGACGTGGCGGCACGCGTGCGTGCGTACGCCGTCGATCTCGCCGACCGCCCGCCGGGCCTTCCCGACCGGATCACCTGGCTGACCGAGCTGCCGCGCACGGTCAGCGGCCTGGTCTTCGCCAACGAGTGGCTGGACAACGTGCCGGTCGAGGTCGCCGAGGTGGACGCGGCCGGGGTGCCCCGGCTGGTGCTGGTCCGGCGCAACGGCGCCGAACTGCCGGGGCGGGCGGTGTCGGGCGCGGAGGCGGATTGGCTCGCGCGGTGGTGGCCGCTGGGTACCGAGCCGGGGCTGCGCGCGGAGATCGGGCTGCCCCGGGACCAGGCGTGGGCGACCGCCGTCACGAGCCTCCAGAGAGGGCTCGCGGTGGCCGTGGACTATGCGCACACCGTGGCCACGCGCCCCCCGTTCGGGACGCTCACCGGCTTCCGGGAGGGGCGCGGGACGACGCCCGTGCCGGACGGGTCGTGCGACATCACGGCGCACGTCGCACTGGACGCCTGCGCGGCGCTCGACCCGGCGCTGAGGCTGCCCGAGGCGCTCCTCTGCACGCAACGCGACGCCCTGCGCGCCCTGGGCCTGATCGGCGCACGCCCCCCGCTCACGCTCGCCTCCACGCACCCCACCGCCTATGTGCGCGCCCTGTCGATCGCCGGAGAGGCCGCCGAACTCACCGCCCCCGGCGGCCTCGGCGACTTCGGCTGGCTGCTCCAGCCGGTGGGCATCGAGAACCCGCTGCTCTAGCCCTCGGTCCTGCTTGTCGCCTGCTTGCCGCCTACTTGTCGCTACTTGTCGCTACTTGTCGATGTCTCCCACCACGAAGAACATCGACCCGAGGATCGCGACCATGTCCGCCACCAGCGTCCCCGGCAGCAGTTCGGTCAGGACCTGGATGTTGTTGTAGGACGCCGAGCGCAGCTTCAGCCGGTACGGGGTCTTCTCGCCCTTGCTGACGAGGTAGTAGCCGTTGATGCCGAGGGGGTTCTCGGTCCAGGCGTAGGTGTGGCCCTCGGGCGCCTTGAGGACCTTGGGGAGCCGCTGGTTGATCGGTCCCGGCGGCAGGTCGGCGAGCCGGTCCAGGCAGGCGTCGGCCAGGTCCAGGGCGATGTGCGTCTGCTCCAGGAGGCACTCGAAGCGGGCCAGGCAGTCGCCCTCGGTCCGGGTGACCACCCTGAGGGTGTCCTGGAGCTCGCCGTAGGCCAGGTAGGGCTCGTCGCGGCGCAGGTCGAAGTCGACCCCCGAGGCGCGCGCGATGGGCCCGCTCACGCCGTACGCGTGCACGGCCTCCGGCGCGAGGGCGCCCACGCCGCGGGTGCGGCCGCGGAAGATCTCGTTGCCGAGGACCAGGTCGTCGAAGACGCCCATGCGGGAGCGCACGGCGGACACGGCTCCACGCGCGCGTGCGGTCCAGCCGGCCGGCAGGTCCTCCTTGAGGCCGCCGACGCGGTTGAACATGTAGTGCATGCGTCCGCCGGAGACCTCCTCCATGACGTTCTGCAGCACCTCGCGCTCGCGGAACGCGTAGAAGACCGGGGTGATCCCGCCCAGCTCCAGCGGGTAGGAGCCGAGGAACATCAGGTGGTTGAGGACCCGGTTCAGCTCGGCGAGCAGGGTGCGCGTCCACACCGCGCGGACAGGCACCTCCATGCCCAGCATGCGCTCGACGGCGAGGACCACGCCCAGCTCGTTCGAGAAGGCCGACAGCCAGTCGTGGCGGTTGGCGAGCATGATGATCTGCCGGTAGTCGCGCGCTTCGAAGAGCTTCTCCGCGCCGCGGTGCATATAGCCGATCACCGGCTCCGCGGAGATGATCCGCTCGCCGTCCAGCACGAGCTTCAGCCGCAGCACGCCGTGCGTGGAGGGGTGCTGGGGGCCGATGTTGAGCACCATGTCGGTGCTCTCCGCGGCGCCGCCGATCCCGACCGTGGTCTCCGTCGTAGGAGTCATGGACCCAGTCTCCCCTACGTACGCTGGCCCTATGGAGACGGGGAGCGCGGCCGGCGCCGAGACGACGGGGACCGAGCCAAAGTGGACGGGGCTGCCGCCGGGGCTGTTGCGGATGCGCCGGCTGCTGCTGGTGGTGTGGCTGGGGCTGCTCGCCCTGGCCGTGGGACTGCTGCTGGGCCTGCTCGCGGGCCCGGTGTGGGCGGCCTTCGCGCTGCTGCCGCTGGCCGTGCTGGCCTGGGGCTGGGTGCTGCTGGGCCGCAACTGGCGCTCCTGGCGGTACGCCGAGCGCGCCGACGACCTGCTGATCACGCGCGGGGTGCTGTGGCGCGAGGAGACCGTGGTGCCGTACGGGCGGATGCAGCTGGTGGAGGTGACCTCCGGGCCGGTCGAGCGGCACTTCGGTCTCGCCAGTGTGCAGCTGCACACCGCGGCCGCGGCCACCGACGCGACGATCCCCGGGCTCGACCCGGCCGAGGCGGAACGGCTGCGCGACCGGCTCACCGAGCTCGGCGAGGCCCGATCGGCGGGGCTGTGACCGCGCCGGGCGTCGAGGGCGCCATACGCGCGGGCAAGGCCGTGGGTGAGCGGCGGCTGCACCCGGTGACGCCGTTCCGGCGGGCGTGGGCGCCGGTCGCGGTGCTCACCGGCTGGGCGGTGCACGACCCGAACCAGGCGCAGGAGCAGCTGACGAAGCTGACCACGACCATGGTCCTGGGGGGACTCGCCGTCCTGGTCACGGCGGGGGCCCTCTACGGCTTCCTGACCTGGTGGTTCACCTACTTCTCGGTGACCGACAGCGAACTTCGGATACGCACCGGCCTGGTGTTCCGGCGCACCGCGCACATCCGGCTGGAGCGGATCCAGGCCGTCGACATCACCCAGCCGCTCCTCGCGCGCGTGGCGGGCGTCGCGAAGCTGCGCATAGACGTCGTCGGCACCGACAAGAAGGACGAACTGGCCTTCCTCGGCCAGGGCGAGGCGCGTCGGCTCCGCGCGGAGCTGCTCGCGCGCGCCGCCGGGTTCGCGCCGGAGACGGCGCACGAGGTCGGCGAGGCGCCGGCGCACGAGCTGATGCGCGTGCCCCCGAGCAAGCTCGCGATCTCGATCCTGCTGACGGGCGCCACCTGGGGCTCGCTGGCCGCCGCCCTCGTCGCCCCGCCGTTCCTCTGGCTGACCACCCACAGCGTGTGGACGGTCCTCGCCACCGCCGTGCCGCTGCTCGGCGCGGCGGCCACGACCAGTGTGGGGCGGTTCGTCGGGGAGTACGACTGGACGGTCGGGGAGTCCCCGGACGGGCTGCGCATCGACCACGGGCTGCTCGACCGCACGCACGAGACGGTGCCGCCGGGGCGGGTGCAGACCGTGCGGATCGTGGAGCCGCTGCTGTGGCGGCCGCTGCGCTGGGTGCGGGTGGAGCTGGACGTGGCCGGGTCGGCGAACTCCGTGCTGGTGCCGGTCGCCCCGCGCGCGGTCGCCGAGTCGGTCGTCGCGCGCGTGCTGCCCGGCGTGACCGTCCCCGGTGACCTGCTGCGGCCGCCGGGGCGGGCCCGGTGGTGCCTGCCGCTGTGGTGGCGCGGGTACGGGCTCGCGGTCACGGACGCGGTGTTCGCGGCGCGGCACGGGCTGCTGCGCCGGCGCCTCGCGCTCGTCCCGCACGCCAAGGTCCAGAGCGTACGGCTGACCCAGGGGCCCTGGGGGCGGCTGTGGCGGCTCGCGGACGTCCATGTGGACACGGGGGCCGACAAGACCGTGACGGCCCGGCTGCGGGGCGCCGAGGAGGCCGCGTCGCTGCTGCGGGAGCAGGCCGAGCGGTCACGGACGGGGCGCCGGACCGCGCGGCCGGACCGCTGGATGGCGTGACGGCCGGTGGCCGGGTGCGGGTGCGTGGGGGCTGGTCGCGCAGTTCCCCGCGCCCCTAAAAGCAGGTCGGCGCGGTGAGCGCCTCTTCAGGGGGGCGGGGCCGTATTTGATATGCGGCTGCCGCCGCGTGGGCGCGACCAGCCACGATGGTGCCGCACCCGACCACCGACCGACCGTCCCCGGCTCAGGATCGCCGCGTGTTCAGGAGGCGGCGCTGCGCAGGCCGCCGAGGTTGATCTGCTCCGTCTCGTCGTGCGCGGTCAGGTCGATGACCTGGCCGACGCCCCGCGCCTGCGCGTCGGCGGGCTTGAACTCGGCCTCGGACTCGGCCTTGTGGAGCGCGAGCGCCTCCTGGCCGACGACGTCCGCGAGGTCCTCGTTGTGCATGGCGTCCAGCCCGCCCGCGGGCGAGCCCTTCTGGGTGCCGAAGAAGTCGAAGCCGCCGGTGACCAGCGGGCGCGGGATCGGCGCGGCCGGCAGGACCGCCACCGCGGTCGGCACCGTGAAGTGCCCCGAGGGCTTCACGGAGTTGACGGACGGTGCCGTCGTGGGGTGGGGGGCGTCCTGCTCGGCCGGCTCCGGGGTGGTGTCCTCCGGCCCGGCCGTGGTGGCGGCGGCCGCGTGCGCGTGCCCGTCGGCCGCCTCGTGCTGCCCCTGCGCCTCGTCCTCCGGCGCGGTCTCGCCCTTCGGGGCGTCGGGCTCGGCGGCCGTCTCCGTCGTGCCCTCGGTGCCCGCGTCGGCCTCGGCCGCCGGGGCGTCCTTCTCGTCAAACCGGGCCAATGCCACCTTGGCCCGCAGGAACAGCTTGGAACCCTCCGGCGAGAAGACCGCGGGAGTCGTCTCCTCGACCGTCAGCTCCTCGGCCTTCTCGTCGACTGCCGCCGCGGACTTCTCGGCCTCTTCCGCGCTCCGGGCGGCGGGGAGCTCGTTCGACGGCGCGGTGGCCTCGATCTCCAGCAGCCGGCGGCCCTCCAGGGCGCTCGCGCGCTCGGTCTCGGCCGTGGCGTAGCGGCGCAGCAGGGACGCGTGCTCGTTGCGCAGTCCCGCCAGCTCCGTCCGCTTCGCGCGCAGCCGCTGCTCCAGCTTGGCGCGCAGCTCCCGCGACTCCTCCAGGTCGGTCTCCAGCTCGGCGATCCGCTCCTCGTGGCGCCACTCGTCGCTCGCACGCGCGCGTGACAGGTCGGCCACCTGCTTGCCCGCGTCGGTGTCCCAGCGCCGCATGACGGCGGCACCGACGGCCGCGGTGGCCGCGGCTATCGCGGCCAGGGTGCGCAGCACCGTCGGTTGCGAGAACAACCAGGGGCCCAAGGCGCAGACGAGGGAGACACCGGCGATCGCCGAAGGAGGCAACAGCCTGTGCAAAGGCGGGGAATGACGGTGGCGTCCACGTGGCATGGCCAGAAACTTACCGCGCGTAGGCGAATCGTGGTGCCCCGGGCCGTAAAAACACAGCGACAACGAAGTCTTCTGACGGTATCGGCAGGGCCCGGACTCAGCTGTCGTTCAATCGGCCGCTGATCCACTCCAGCGTCGCGGGGATCTCGCGGCGCCAGGTATTGAAGTTGTGGCCGCCGCTGTCGAGGATGATCGACGAGATCCGGGTCAGTTTCGTGGCCTCCACGGACGCGATGAATTTCAGCGTGGCCTTGTAGTTGGTTTCTCCGACCTTGCTGCTCGTGACCAGCAGGGAGGTGTCCGGGGCGGGCTCGTGCCGCAGGTACCACCAGAGGTCCGCGCGGTTGCGGAGATTCCGGTCGCCCTGGAAGAGGTCTCCGGTCGTGGCGTCTATGGGCGCCTTGTACGACGGGGAGAGTCCGGCACCGGCCGCGTACACGTCGGGGTGGTGCATCGCGAGCTTCAGCGCGCAGTACCCGCCCGTCGAGTCGCCGACGATCCCCCAGCCGCCCGGCTTGGCGGCCCGGTAGTGCGCGCGTACGGCGTCGGGCAGGTCCCGGGCGAAGAAGGTCTCGGTCTGCGGACCGTGCGGGATGTCCACGCACTCGGTGTCCCGGGGCGGCGCGACGGTGGGCCGCAGCATCACCAGGATCGCCGGCCGCATCCGCCCGGCCCGGACCAGGTGCTGTGCCGTGCGCGGGTAGTGCAGCTTGTCGACCAGCGCCCGCGCGGTGCCGGGATAGCCGCTGAGGACGACCACCACCGGGAACGTACGCGTGCGGTACTGCGGCTGGAAGTACTCCGGCGGCAGGTACACGTACGCGGGCGTGGCGATGTGCGTCGTACGGCCGGCGATGTCGACCTGCTGGATCTGGCCGGCCGTCCGGGGCAGCGAGCCGCCCATGCCGTGCACCTCGGACGTGGACACCACCTGGACCGGGCTGCCGGGCGGACCGCCCGCCGTGTGGTCGACCACGACGCCCTGGTCGGTTTCCGTGCCGAGCAGGTCGGCCCAGCTCGCGTAGAAACCGAAAGCCTGGTTGACGGCTATCCCCAGGCACGCGAAGAGCGCCAACTGGGTCGCCAGCAAAAGACCGACGCGGCCGCTGACGGCCCGCCAGCTCCGCCGGGCCAGCCGGGGCCACGACCACACCGTGCCGACGAACAGCAGTACGGCGAACAAGATCGCCAATGCCAGCGTTTTATCGCTCGTGAGACCCATGAGGTGCTTCCTGCCTGCGCTTTCCCCCGTGGCCACCGCTGCTTTCAGCGATCCTTGCCCCGGGCTTTCCCTGGCCTTTGAACCGGCTTTCCGGTGGGGAGTGAACCTCTCCCCCCGAGACACCGTCCTAGAGGGCGCAATGTCGCCGGATGCCCGAATCGGGCCCGGATTCAAGGTCTCTCGCAGAACTACGGGATGCGATGTCTGTCAGGATAGATGGGGAAATGTCGGGCGAGGTTCCGAGCCGATCAGGCCGGGCGCGGCGCATAGTCCGTGGCCCGCGCCCTGAGGCCGTCCCCGCTCTGGTCGGCAGGGCGTGCGCGGTCGTAGGCGTCCTGGACATCGCCGCGGGTGTGTTCCCGCGCTTCCGTCACAGCCGTATGCACGCCATGGCCGAGGTACTGCCCGGCTCGCTCGGCCCGTTCGCCGCCGCGCTCTCGCTCAGCGCCGGCGTGCTGTTGCTGCTGCTCGCACACGGGCTCAAACGGCGCAAGCGCCGGGCGTGGCGGGCCGCGGTCGCGCTGCTGCCGGCCGGCGCGGTGTCGCAGTTCGTGTACCGGCACTCGGTCATCGGCGCGCTGATCTCACTGGCCCTGTTCGTGCCGCTCGTGATGCACCGCGACGAGTTCAAGGCGCTGCCCGACCCGCGCAGCCGGTGGCGCGCGCTCGCCAACTTCGTCCTCATGAGCGCCGGTTCCCTCGCCCTCGGCCTCGTCATCGTCAGCGCCCACCCGAAGCGCACGATCGGCGACCCGAGCCTGGCCGACCGCATCACACACGTCCTGTACGGGCTGTTCGGCTTCGAGGGGCCGGTCGACTACGAGGGCTCCACCTCCTGGACGGTCGCCTTCTCGCTCGGCGCGCTCGGCCTGATCACCGCGGTCACCACCATCTACCTGGCCTTCCGCCCCGAACACCCCGCCGCACACCTCACCGAGGAGGACGAGACCCAACTGCGTGCGCTCCTCGAGAAGCACGGCGCCCGCGACTCCCTCGGCCACTTCGCGCTCCGCCGCGACAAGGCGGTCGTCTTCTCGCCCAGCGGCAAGGCGGCGGTCACCTACCGCGTCGTCTCCGGCGTGATGCTCGCCAGCGGCGACCCGATCGGCGACGTAGAGGCCTGGCCCGGCGCCATCGAACGCTTCATGGACGAGGCCAAGGCCCACTCCTGGACCCCCGCCGTCATGGGCTGCTCGGAGACGGGCGGCGAGGTGTGGACCCGCGAGACCGGCCTGGACGCGCTCGAACTCGGCGACGAGGCGGTGGTGGACGTGGCGGATTTCTCGCTCGCCGGACGCGCGATGCGCAACGTGCGCCAGATGGTCAAGCGCATCGAGCGGGCCGGCTACGAAACCCGGGTACGGCGCATCCGTGACGTCGGCGAGGCCGAGCTGGACCGCATCCGCCGGGCGGCCGAGGACTGGCGCGGCACCGACACCGAACGCGGCTTCTCGATGGCCCTCGGCCGCATCGGCGACCCCGCCGACGGCGACTGCCTGATCGCCACCGCCCACAAGACCGACGAACAGCCCGGCCAGTACGGCGACCTCAAGGCGATCCTGCACTTCGTGCCCTGGGGCACCGACGGCGTCTCGCTCGACCTGATGCGCCGCGACCGCTCCGCCGACCCCGGGATGAACGAACTGCTCATCGTGGCCGCCCTCCAGGCTGCCCCGAAGCTCGGCATCACCCGGATCTCGCTCAACTTCGCGATGTTCCGCTCGGCGCTCGCGCGCGGCGAGAAGATCGGCGCGGGACCGGTGCTGCGCGCCTGGCGCGGACTGCTGGTGTTCCTCTCGCGCTGGTTCCAGATCGAGTCCCTGTACAAGTTCAACGCGAAGTTCCAGCCCCGCTGGGAGCCGCGCTTCGTGGTCTACCGGGCCTCCGGCGACCTCCCGCGCATCGGCCTCGCCGCCATGCAGGCCGAGGGCTTCGTCAGCCTCGCCCTGCCGCTGCCGCGCTTCCTGCGCCGCCAGCCGCCCGCCCCCCGCCCGTGCGCCCACAGCATCGCCGAACAGGGTGTACGAGCGGCCTGACCCCCTGACCGGCCCGAGCGGCCGCCCCTCCCCCTCCGGCCCGGGGGCGCCGCTCGGGCCACGGGGGCTGGCCGCGGGGCCCTGGGCCTACGCTGAACGTATGAGCAACCACAGCGGACGTGGCCAGGTGACAGGGCTTCCGGCATGGGACCGGTGCGCGGTCATGGGGGTCGTGAACGTCACCCCCGACTCCTTCTCCGACGGCGGCCGCTGGTTCGACACGACGGCCGCCGTCAAGCACGGCCTCGTCCTCGTCGCCGAGGGCGCCGACCTCGTCGACGTCGGCGGCGAGTCCACCCGCCCGGGCGCCACCCGCGTCGACGAGGACGAGGAACTGCGCCGGGTCATCCCGGTCGTCCGCGGCCTCGCCGCCGAAGGCGTCGTCGTCTCCGTCGACACCGTGCGCGCCTCCGTCGCCGCCCAGGCCCTCGCCGCCGGCGCCGCCCTCGTCAACGACGTCAGCGGCGGCCTCGCCGACCCCGACATGATCCCCGTCGTCGCCGACTCCGGCGCCCCCTTCGTCGTCATGCACTGGCGCGGCTTCCTCGAGGGCGGCAACGTCAAGGGCGTGTACGACGACGTGGTCGGCGAAGTCCTCGACGAACTGCACGCGCGCGTGGACGCCGTCCTGGCCGGCGGCATCTCCCCCGACCGCGTCGTCGTCGACCCCGGCCTCGGCTTCTCCAAGAACTCCGAGCACGACCTGGCCCTGCTCGCGCACCTCGACCGGCTGCACGCCCTGGGCCACCCGCTGCTCGTCGCCGCCTCCCGCAAGCGGTTCCTCGGCCGGGTCCTGGCCGGACCCGAGGGGGCGCCCCCGCCGGCCCGGGAGCGCGACGCGGCGACGGCCGCCGTCTCGGCGCTCGCGGCGCACGCCGGCGCATGGGCGGTGCGCGTGCACGAGGTGCGCGCCACGGCGGACGCGGTACGGGTCGCGCGCGCCATAGAAGAGGCGCGCACCGGAGCGGACGCGCAGGCCACGCAGGCCACACAGATCCTTCCCCACCGCGCAGAAGGAGCCCGGTGAGCGCCCCCCACACCGACGTCGAGCAGGTCGAGGCGGCCAACACCGCCTTCTACGAGGCACTGGAGAACGGCGACTTCGAGACGGTCTCCTCCCTCTGGCTCACGCCCGCCGACCTGGGCGTCGACGAGGAGTACCACGACCCGGCCGACAGCGGCGTGATCTCCTGCGTGCACCCCGGCTGGCCGGTGCTGACCGGTCGCGGCGAGGTCCTGCGGTCGTACGCGCTGATCATGGCGAACACCGACTACATCCAGTTCTTCCTCACCGACGTGCACGTCTCCGTCACCGGCGACACCGCCCTGGTGACCTGCACGGAGAACATCCTCAGCGGCGGTCCCGCCCCCGAGGGCAGCCAGGAGCTCGGCCCGCTGGTCGGGCAGCTGGTCGTCGCCACGAACGTGTTCCGGCGCACCCGGGACGGGTGGAAGCTCTGGTCCCACCACGCCTCCCCGGTGCTGTCCGAGGCCGACGAGGACGAGGACGACGACACGCCCTCCTGAGCACGGCACACCCTTCCGGGCCCCTCGCGGACCAAGAAGTGGCTGGAATCACGAACTCGCGAGTAGGTAAGGCCACCGGCCCATGAGCCGCCGGGTTCTCCAGGGGAAACACGCGATGAACCCTGCCGTACCCCGGCGGCCACCCAGGCCCGG
Organism: Streptomyces sp. GbtcB6; assembly: GCF_019091475.1. Lineage (NCBI taxonomy): Bacteria > Bacillati > Actinomycetota > Actinomycetes > Kitasatosporales > Streptomycetaceae > Streptomyces > Streptomyces sp. GbtcB6. The sequence continues at coordinate 20,818 of NZ_JAGXJL010000057.1, forward strand.
CACCCCGGCTCTGTCAGTGCCCGCAGGTAGATTCATGTGTGGCCGGTCCGTCGCCCGCACGCGATGCCGCCCGGCCGCCACACCGACGATTGCAGGAGTGATTCGCGTGGATCGTGTCGCGCTGCGCGGCCTGAGGGCCCGCGGGCACCACGGTGTCTTCCCCAAGGAGCGCGAGGAGGGCCAGACCTTCATCGTGGACCTCGTCCTTGGCCTGGACACCCGGCCGGCGGCGGCCGACGACGACCTGGCGAAGACCGTGCACTACGGCGTCGTGGCCGAGGAGGTCGTCGCCGTGGTCGAGGGGGAGCCGGTGAACCTGATCGAGACGCTCGCCGAGCGGATCGCCCAGGTCTGCCTCAAGCACGAGGGGGTAAGAGAGGTCGAGGTCCAGGTCCACAAGCCGGACGCGCCCATCACCGTCCCCTTCGACGACGTCACCGTCACCATCACCCGGAGCCGAGTATGACCGCATCCTCCCTGCGGGGTCCCAGCGACCCGACCGTACAGCCGGTGCCCGCCTCCGTCGTGGAGCAGGTCGACGCCGCCGACACCACCCTGTCCAACCCCAAACGAGCCGTGGTCGCCCTCGGCTCCAACCTCGGCAACCGCCTGGAGACCCTCCAGGGCGCCATCGACGCGCTGGAGGACACCCCGGGTGTCCGCATCAAGGCCGTGTCGCCGGTGTACGAGACGGAGCCGTGGGGCGTCGAGCCCGGCAGCCAACCGACGTACTACAACGCGGTCGTGGTGCTGAAGACCACCCTCCCGCCGTCCTCCCTGCTGGAGCGGGCGCACGCGGTCGAGGAGGCCTTCAACCGGGTGCGCGACGAGCGCTGGGGGCCGCGCACCCTCGACGTCGACATCGTCGCGTACGCCGACGTCGTCTCCGACGACCCGCAGCTCACCCTCCCGCACCCGCGCGCCCACGAGCGCGCCTTCGTGCTCGCGCCCTGGTTCGACGTCGACCCCGAGGCCCGGGTGCCCGGCCGCGGCACGGTCGCGGAGCTGCTGGCCGCCGTCACCCGGCACGGTGTGGAAGCGCGCGGGGACCTGGAACTCCGACTGCCCGAGTAGTCGTTAAGGTCGAGACGACCACATCGCTGCGGGGGAGCTGAAGGAACACAGTGAAAGAGCTGCGGATCAGGGTGCTGGCCGGCGTCTTCGTCGTGGCCGGAGTGCTGTCCTGGGCGGGCGCCCGTCTGTGGAACGCGGTGGGGACCCTGCCCAGCGTGCCGGTGGCCGCCCCGATCGTCCTCGCGCTGATCGCCGTGGTCCTGCTCTCCACGGCGCTCTCGTTGCGCGCCCGCCTCAAGGCCCAGCGCGAGCGCCGCCCGGGCGCCAAGGGCGTCGACCCCCTGATGGCGGCCCGCGCCGTGGTCTTCGGCCAGGCGAGCGCCCTCGTCGCGGCCCTGGTCGCCGGCATGTACGGCGGCACGGGCGTCTTCCTGCTGGAGCTCCTCGACTTCCCCACCCGCCGCGACCAGGCCCTCTACGCGGCCTTCTCGGTCGTCGCCGGCATCGCCGTGATAGCTGCGGCCCTCTTCCTGGAGCGGGTGTGCAAGCTCCCGGAGGACGACGACAACAACCACAGCGGGGCCGAGCCGGTCGCCTGAGCCCCGCTCTGCGGAGGGTCAGCGGGCCAGTATCAGGCTCATTGCCTCGGCTCGGGTCGTGGCGTCCCTGAGCTGGCCGCGGACCGCCGACGTCGTCGTCTTGGCACCCGGCTTACGGATCCCGCGCACCGACATGCACATGTGTTCGGCCTCGACCACTACGATCACGCCCCGGGCCTCCAGGATCCGCATGAGCGAGTCCGCGACCTGCGTGGTGAGTCGTTCCTGCACCTGCAGGCGGCGGGCGAACACCTCGACCAGGCGCGCGAGCTTCGACAAGCCCGTGATCTTGCCGGTCTCCGCCGGGATGTAGCCGACATGGGCCACACCATGGAACGGCAACATGTGATGTTCACACAAAGAGACGATCTCGATGTCCTTCACCAGGACCATCTCGTCGTGCCCGAGGTCGAACGTCGTCGTCAGGACCTCCTCGGGCGACTGGTGATTCCCCGCCAAAAGCTCGCGATAGGCCCGCGCGACCCGTGCCGGAGTCTCCCGGAGGCCCTCGCGGTCCGGGTCCTCGCCGACCGCGAGCAGAAGTTCGCGTACGGCGTTCTCGGCGCGTTTCTCGTCGAACTCGCCGATGGTGCCCTCGCCGTCCAGGGTCACGGGGTCGGTCATCTGGGGTGCCTCGTTCCTTCGGCCAGGCGCACGTGGGCCGTACACCTCATCTGCGGGCATACCGAAATGCCGCGCCCCCCAGGCTAGAACCTGGGGGGCGCGGCATCCATTCCGAGCCAGGTGAGGCCGGTGTGAGTCAGCTCTCGGGTCGGTCCTCCGGGGCCTTCTCGACCGCGGTGGCGGGCTCGGCCGCCGTGGACTTCACCGTGCTGATCGCCGGCGTCGAGCCGTTCGCCCCGTTGGTCAGTGCGAGCTCCCTGGGGGAGAGCACCGGCGGGCGGGTGGACGGCGTACGGCGGGAGGAGCCGGTCCACGCGGGCCGTGCGGGCCGCTTGTGGATCGCCGCGAAGACCTCGGCGATCTCCTCCTTGTTCAGGGTCTCCTTCTCCAGGAGCTGGAGCACCAGGTTGTCGAGGACGTCGCGGTTCTCGACCAGGATCTCCCAGGCCTCGTTGTGCGCGTTCTCGATCAGCTTCTTGACTTCCTCGTCCACCAGGGCGGCGACCTCTTCCGAGTAGTCGCGCTGGTGGGACATCTCACGGCCGAGGAAGGGCTCGGTGTTGTCGCCGCCGAACTTGATCGCGCCGAGACGCTCGGTCATGCCGTACTGCGTGACCATCGCGCGGGCGGTGGCCGTGGCCTTCTCGATGTCGTTGGCGGCGCCGGTGGTCGGGTCGTGGAAGACCAGTTCCTCGGCCGCGCGGCCGCCCAGCATGTAGGCGAGCTGGTCGAGCATCTCGTTGCGCGTGGTCGAGTACTTGTCCTCGTCCGGCAGGACCATCGTGTAACCGAGGGCGCGACCCCGGGACAGGATCGTGATCTTGTGGACCGGGTCGGAGTTCGGCGAGGCCGCCGCGACCAGGGCGTGACCGCCCTCGTGGTACGCGGTGATCTTCTTCTCCTTGTCCGACATGATCCGGGTCCGCTTCTGCGGGCCCGCGACCACACGGTCGATCGCCTCGTCGAGCATCTGGTTGTCGATGAGCTTGCGGTCGCTGCGGGCCGTGAGCAGCGCCGCCTCGTTCAGCACGTTCGACAGGTCCGCGCCGGTGAAGCCCGGCGTGCGGCGGGCGACCGCCGCGAGGTCGACGTCGGGCGCGACCGGCTTGCCCTTCTGGTGGACCTTGAGGATCTCCAGACGGCCCTGCAGGTCCGGCGGGTCGACCGCGATCTGGCGGTCGAAACGACCGGGGCGCAGCAGCGCCGGGTCGAGGATGTCGGGCCGGTTCGTCGCGGCGATGAGGATCACGCCGCCCTTGACGTCGAAGCCGTCCATCTCGACGAGCAGCTGGTTCAGCGTCTGCTCGCGCTCGTCGTGACCGCCGCCGAGGCCGGCGCCGCGGTGGCGGCCGACCGCGTCGATCTCGTCGACGAAGACGATCGCCGGGGCGTTCGCCTTGGCCTGCTCGAAGAGGTCACGCACTCGGGAGGCACCGACACCGACGAACATCTCGACGAAGTCGGAACCGGAGATCGAATAGAAGGGGACCCCTGCCTCGCCGGCGACGGCACGCGCGAGCAGCGTCTTGCCGGTGCCGGGACGGCCGTAGAGGAGCACGCCCTTGGGGATCTTGGCGCCGACGGCCTGGAACTTGGCCGGCTCCTGCAGGAACTCCTTGATCTCGTGGAGTTCCTCGACGGCCTCGTCACAGCCCGCGACGTCCGAGAAGGTCGTCTTCGGGGTGTCCTTGGTGATGAGCTTCGCCTTGGACTTGCCGAAGTTCATGACCCGGGAGCCGCCGCCCTGCATCTGATTCATCAGGAACAGGAAGACGACCACGATGAGGACGAAGGGCAGCAGGGAGAGCAGGACGCTGACGAACGCGTTCTGCTTGGTCGGCGCGACGGTGTAGCCGTCGGGGATCTGCTTGTCCTGGTACTTGGTCTGCAGCGTGTTGGCGATGGTGACGCCCTGGTCGCCGATGTAGCTCGCCTGGATCTTCGAGCTGCCGTCGACCTTCTCGCCGTTCTTGAGCGTGACCTTGATGGTCTGCTCGTCACCGGTGGTCAGCTTGGCCGATTCCACCTTGTTGTCATTGATCGCCGCCACGACCTGGCCGGTGTCCACCGTCTTGTAGCCGCCGGACGAGCCGACGACCTGCATCAACACGACCACGGCAAGGACGGCCAGCACGATCCACATGACCGGCCCACGGAAGTATCGCTTCACGTCCATCCATACGGAGCGATTCGCCCCGTCCCTCCTGCCATAGTGAGTTTGATAAGACAGTTCTTCTGACGGTACCCCAGCATTGTGGCCCGAAGCCGCACGAAGCTGCTCGGACGGCTGGTGAACCCGCCTCTGCATGCTCCAACGGCGCGAAACCCGCTGGGGTTCCCGATCGTCTTACGTAAGTGGACCTCCGGCGTATCAGCCGGGGGTCAGCCGCCGTAGACGTGAGGCGCGAGCGTACCGACGAACGGGAGATTGCGGTACTTCTCGGCGTAGTCGAGGCCGTAGCCGACGACGAACTCGTTGGGGATGTCGAAGCCGACCCACTCGACGTCGATGGCGACCTTGGCCGCGTCCGGCTTGCGCAGCAGGGTGCAGATCTTCAGGGTCTCGGGCTCGCGGGAGCCGAGGTTGTTGATCAGCCAGGACAGGGTCAGGCCCGAGTCGATGATGTCCTCGACGATCAGGACGTGCTTGCCCTTGATGTCGGTGTCGAGGTCCTTGAGGATCCGCACCACACCGGAGGACTGGGTGCCCGCGCCGTACGACGACACGGCCATCCAGTCCATGGTGACGGGGGTGGACAGCGCCCGGGCGAGGTCCGCCATGACCATCACGGCGCCCTTGAGGACGCCGACGATGAGCAGGTCCTTGCCCGCGTACTCCGCGTCGATCTTCGCAGCCAGCTCAGCCAGCTTCGCGTCGATCTCTTCCTTGGTGATGAGCACCTGCTGGAGGTCGGCACCCATGTCTTTCGCGTCCACCCGCATCACTTTCGGTCGGTCGTCCCACCGGCCTACCCGGCCCTTCGGAGGAGCGCTCCGTGAGGTCGGGATTCAGCCTTGCCGAATCACCAGTCTGCCACCCTGGCGCTGGGCGACGACTTTGCCGGGGAGATTGATGGCTCCCTGGCCGCGCCAGCCGGTGATCAGGCGGTCGACTTCCTCGATGTGCCGGGCGAACAGGGAACCGGCCGGCGCGCCCGCCTCGATGGCGGCACGGCGCAGGATCCGGCGGCGTACCGCGGGGGGCAGGGCGTAGAGCTTGGCGCACTCCAGCAGGCCCGCTGCGTCCCGCACGGAGGCCTCGGCCTGGCTGGCCCAGGTGTCGAGGGCGTCGGCGTCGTCGCGGGAGAGCTGGGCGGTGCGGGCGAGCGCCTCGACGACGCCCTTGCCGAGGGCCTTCTCCAGGGCGGGCAGGCCCTCGTGGCGGAGCCGGGAGCGGGTGTACGCCGGGTCCGCGTTGTGAGGATCGTCCCAAACAGGGAGGGCCTGGACCATGCAGGCCTTGCGGGCGGTCTGCCGGTCCAGCTGGAGGAACGGGCGGCGGTAACGGCCGCCGGCCCCCGAGACCGCGGCCATTCCGGACAGGGAGCGGATGCCGGAGCCGCGGGCGAGGCCGAGCAGGACGGTTTCCGCCTGGTCGTCTCTGGTGTGGCCGAGCAGGATCGCGGTGCCGCCGTGCCGATCGAGAGCGGCGTCCAGGGCGGCGTAGCGGGCGTCGCGGGCGGCGGCTTCGGGTCCGCCGTCGCGGCCGACGGTCACGGTGATGGACTCGACCGGGTCGAGGCCGAGTTCGCGCAGCCTCAGGGCGACTTCGTCGGCGCGCAGGTCGGAGCCGGGCTGCAGGCCGTGGTCGACGGTGATGCCGCCCGCCCGGATGCCGAGCTTGGGGGCTTCGAAGGCGAGGGCGGAGGCGAGCGCCATGGAGTCGGCGCCGCCGGAGCACGCGACGAGGACGAGCGGGGAGGGGGGCCGCTCGTTCGGTGTCTGCTCCGGGATCGCCTGGATGCCGCCGACGGGGCGCGCAAGGCGCGCGCCGATGCGCCCGCCGACGCGCTCACCGGCGCGTTCACCGGTGGTACGGCTGCGAGGGCTGTGGCTGCTGTGGTCGGTGAGGATGTCGTGGAGGACGCGGCGGACCGCCAGGCGTATCGCCGCGACCGCAGGATGGGGACCCATGTCCGGTTCCCTTCATGAAGTTTTCGGGGGGTGAACCCGAGATCGGTCACTCAGAGTGTGTAGATGGTGACAGAAACGGGCCGTTCCCCGAGCATCGCACGCCTACCCATCGCTCACGGTCCCTCGGACGGGTGATTGGAGGGGCGTTCGCCTGCCGTCGGCCGGTTTCGGTTCACCACACATCCGCTGGTTCACGACTCGGACTTGCGGTGCACCCGCGCGACCCAATCCGCCGGTTTGGCGATCTCCGCCTTGGTCGGCAGGGTGTTCGGGGAGGTCCACACCCGGTTGAAGCCGTCCATGCCGACCTGGTCGACGACGGCCCGCACGAAGCGCTCGCCGTCCCGGTACTGACGGAGTTTGGCATCCAGGCCGAGCAGCTTGCGCAGGGTCATGTCGAGCCGGGAGGCGCCCTTGGCGCGCCGCTGCTGGAACTTCTCGCGGATCTCGGCGACGGTCGGCACGACCGCGGGTCCGACACCGTCCATGACGAAGTCGGCGTGGCCCTCCAGGAGGGACATCACGGCGGTGAGCCGGCCGAGGATCTCGCGCTGGGCGGGGGTCTGCACCAGTTCGACGAACGACCGTCCGCCGTCGTCCTCCTCGGCCTCGGGGCGGCTGCCGGCGAGGGACTGGGCGGCGTCCCGGATGCGTTCGAGGACGGTCATCGGGTCGACGTCGGTCTCCGAGAGGAACGACTGGATCTCGCCCTCCAGATGGGCGCGCAGCCAGGGCACCGCCGAGAACTGGGTGCGGTGCGTCTCCTCGTGCAGGCACACCCACAGGCGGAAGTCGTGGGGCTGTACGTCGAGTTCACGCTCCACGTGGACGATGTTGGGGGCGACGAGCAGCAGCCGGCCGCCGCCGTGCTCGTCCGCCGGGAGGTCGCGGGAGGAGGGGGCGAAGGTCTCGTACTGGCCGAGGACCCGGGACGACAGGAACGACAGGAGCATGCCGAGCTCCACGCCGGTGACCTTGCCGCCGACCGCCCCGAGGACCGCACCGCCGGGGGTGCCGGCCCGTCGCTCCTGCATCTTGTCGAGCAACGGCTTGAGGAGTTCCCGGAACCCGGCGACGTTGGCCTTCACCCAACCTGGGCGGTCCACCACCAGAACGGGGGTGTCGTGTACGTCGCCGGTCCCCATACGAGTGAAGCCCCGGACGTGTTCCTCCGAGGCCTTCGCGTGCCGCCGCAGCTCCGCGACGATGACCCGGGCCTCGTCGCGGCTCACCTCGGGCCCCGGCCGCACGAGCCGCGTCGCGGTCGCCACCGCGAGATTCCAGTCGACCATCCCAGAAGAAGCAGCGCCACCGATGCTCGTCATGCGTCAACCGTACGTTAACGCTCCCACTTGGGGCAGGCCGTGGAGGTTGGTGAGGTTGGCGTGACTTGTGTGGTGGGGTCGGGTTGGGGGCTTGCGTGGGCAGGGGCGGGCGTCGGTTTCGCGGTGCCCGGCGCTGTCGGCCGTGCCCACCCGTTCCGCCCTGCGGAACGCCTGCCCACGGCAGTTGAGAAGCGGCCGCGCCCCGGCGTGCCGCGGGCGGCGGGCGGCGGGCGGCGGGCGGCGGGTCGTGGTTACAGGCCCGCCAGGGCCGTTGCCGTTTCGTCCAGGGCTTTCTGGGCCTCTGTCGGGCTTGTCGTGTTCGAGGTCAGGAAGGCGAAGGCCAGGAGGCGGCCGTCCTTGTCGACGACCGTGCCCGCGAGGGTGTTGACGCCGGTCAGGGTGCCGGTCTTCGCGCGTACGACGCCTGCCGCGCCGTCCGTGTAGCGGCTGGTGAGGGTGCCCGTGAAGCCGGCGACGGGGAGGCCGGTGAGGACCGCGCGCAGCCCCGGCCGGTCGGCGTCGGCGGCCCTGACGAGGAGGGCGGTGAGGAGGTTCGCCGTCAGCCGGTCGTCGCGGTTCAGGCCGCTGCCGTCGTGGAAGGAGGCGCCGGTCATGGGCAGGCCCAGCTTGGTCAGCTGGGCGTCGATCGCGGCCGCTCCCCCGTCGAAACTCGCCGGCTTGCCGCTCGCCAGCGCGGTCTGGCGGGCCAGGGCCTCGGCGATGTCGTTGTCGCTGTTGGTCAGCATGCGCTCGACGATCGAGGACAGCGGCGGCGAGGAGACGGTGGCGAGGGTGTCGGCCCGCCTGCTCGCCTTGGAGGTGCCGGGGGACGAGGTCTTGATGCCGGCGTCCGCCAGGAAGCCCGCGAACTTCCGTGCCGCGTCGGCCGCCGGGTCGCTCACCCGGAGCACGGGTCCCTCGACGGAGTCGTTGGTGCGGCCCTCGTCGGCCGTCAGGGGGCTCACGCGCGCGAGGTTGTCGTTGACGCCGATGGAATGCAGGTCGGGGCCGGAGTAGAGCGTGGTGTCGTACGAGAGGGTGATCTGTTTGATGCCCCGCGCGGTCAGCGACTTCGCCGTCTCGGTGGCGAGGGCGCGCAGGCTGGCCCAGCCCGCCGCGTCCTTGCGGGCGGTCAGGGTGGGGTCGCCGCCGCCGACCAGGACGACCTCCCTGGTGCCGGGTTCGAGGGCCGCGCGCGTGGTGAGGCGGTGGTCGGCGCCGAGGGCGGAGAGGGCGGCGACGGCGGTGGCGATCTTGGTGGTGGAGGCGGGGGTGAGGGCGGTGTCGGCGCCCGAGCCGTACAGGCGGCTGCCGCTGGCCACGTCGACGACCACGGCGGTGCGGGTGCTGCCGAGCGCCGAGGAGTCCAGCCGGGGCCCCAGGAGGTCCCTGACGGCCGTTCCGGAGATTCCGGCGGACTTTCCGGCGGGCGCCGACTTCACGGTGTTCGTGGCGCCGCCCAGGCCCGTCAGGACGGATCCGGCGCTGGGCGCGGGGCTGGGCTCGCCGTCGGCTGTGACGGAGTCCGCACCGGAGCCGTGATCTGTGCCACCCGTCCGCTCCAGAGCGGCGGCCCGGTCCCGCTCGGCCGTACGCTGGCCGTCGGCGTCCCAGGGGCCCGCCGCGGTCACCGCACCGGCGGCCAGCGCGAGCCCGGCCACAGCGGCGCCCGCGGTGTACTGCCAGGTCCTGAGGGTCCGAGAGCGAGGTCGAGGGGGGCGGACCAGGGTGGCCAGCCGGGATCCCGTCGCGCGCGTGATGCGTGCGAGCTGCGGTCCCACTGTCCGCCGCAACCGCGCAACCTGCGGTTTCATGGCCGTCGCGAGGCGGGCCAGACGCGGTCGCACGGCCCCCGCGATCTTCCGCACACGCGATTTCGCGGACTGCCAAGGCCTCAGCTCTGGCACGACCACCAGCCCCTTTCGCGATCACACACCAGCGTGAGGGACACTTAATCACCAGAACTATGTGTTGATCATGGAGGAGCCACCGGTGGAGTTCGACGTCACGATCGAGATCCCGAAGGGTTCGCGGAACAAGTACGAGGTGGACCACGAGACCGGTCGGATCCGCCTGGACCGTCGTCTCTTCACCTCGACCGCCTACCCGACCGACTACGGCTTCGTCGAGAACACCCTCGGCGAGGACGGTGACCCGCTGGACGCGCTGGTCATCCTGGACGAGCCCACCTTCCCGGGCTGCCTCATCAAGTGCCGCGCGATCGGCATGTTCCGGATGACCGACGAGGCCGGCGGCGACGACAAGCTGCTGTGCGTCCCGGCCACCGACCCGCGCGTGGAGCACCTGCGCGACATCCACCACGTGTCGGAGTTCGACCGCCTGGAGATCCAGCACTTCTTCGAGGTCTACAAGGACCTGGAGCCCGGCAAGTCCGTCGAGGGCGCCAACTGGGTGGGCCGCACCGACGCCGAGATCGAGATCGAGCGGTCGTACAAGCGCTTCAAGGAGTCGGGCGGTCACTGAGACCACCCCGCCCGGTCAGTGACCGGGGAACGGGCCGCACGCACGCGTGCGGCCCGTTTTTCGTGTCCGCTGTGTGCCCACGCGCATACTGAGGCTTACGTGGCGGATGTCGTTCAGGGAGCGTTACGACGGTGACGGAGGCGGAGGACCGCAAACCCCGGTCGGACGAGGCGCGGTACGACCCGGAGATCACGTCCGAGTTCGCCGTTCCGGCGGGCATCGCGGTCCCCGAGGGCGGCGGCGAGTCCGAGTCCACGTCGGAGTTCACCGTGCCGGAAGGGCTGGTGGCGCCGCATCCGGTGAGTGGCGAGCCGGAGGGGTCGGCGTTCAGCACGCCGCGCACCTACAGCGCCGACGACGCCCCGCCCGCCTTCACGCCCGCCTCCGGGTTCCCCATGGTCAGCCTCGTCAAGGACGCGCCCTGGCAGGACCGGATGCGCACGATGCTGCGCATGCCGGTGACCGAGCGGCCGGCGCCGGAGCCGGTGCAGAAGGCCGAGGAGGAGGGCGGCCCCGCCGTCCCGCGCGTGCTCGACCTGACGCTGCGTATCGGTGAGTTGCTGCTGGCGGGCGGGGAGGGCTCGGAGGACGTGGAGGCCGCGATGTTCGCGGTCTGCCGGTCGTACGGTCTCGACCGGTGCGAGCCGAACGTCACCTTCACCCTGCTGGCGATCTCGTACCAGCCCTCGCTCGTCGACGACCCGGTGACGGCGTCCCGGACGGTGCGGCGGCGCGGGACCGACTACACCCGCCTCGCGGCCGTCTTCCGGCTCGTGGACGACCTCACCGACCCCGAGACCCATGTCTCCCTGGAGGAGGCCTACCGGCGGCTCGCGGTGATCCGCCGCAACCGGCACCCGTACCCCGGCTGGGCGCTGACCGCCGCGACCGGGCTGCTCGCCGGGGCCGCCTCCGTGCTCGTCGGGGGTGACCTGCTGGTGTTCGTGGCGGCCGCGGTCGGCGCGATGCTCGGTGACCGGCTGGCGTGGCTGTGCGCGGGGCGGGGGCTGCCGGAGTTCTACCAGTTCATGGTCGCCGCGATGCCGCCGGCCGCGATCGGGGTCGCCTTCTCCCTCGCCCACATCGACGTCGCGGCGTCCGCCGTCGTCACCGGTGGGCTGTTCGCGCTGCTGCCCGGGCGGGCGCTGGTCGCGAGCGTCCAGGACGGGCTGACCGGCTTCTACATCACCGCCTCCGCGCGCCTGCTGGAGGTCATGTACTTCTTCGTGGGCATCGTCATCGGGGTGCTGACGGTCCTGTACTTCGGCGTGAAGCTGGGCGGCCGGCTCAACCCCGACGTGGCGCTGAACACCTCCGAGCGGCCGCTGTTGCAGATCGCCGCGTCCATGGTGCTGTCGCTGACCTTCGCGGTGCTGCTCCAGCAGGAACGATCCACCGTGCTGGCCGTCACCCTCAACGGCGGTGTGGCGTGGTCCGTCTACGGCGCGATGCACTACGCCGGAGGGATCTCGCCGGTCGCCTCCACGGCGGTGGCGGCCGGGCTGGTGGGGTTGTTCGGGCAGCTGCTGTCGCGGTACCGGTTCGCGTCCGCGCTGCCGTACACGACGGCGGCGATCGGGCCGCTGCTGCCGGGGTCGGCCACCTATTTCGGGCTGCTGTCGATGGCTCAGAACGAGGTCGACAAGGGGCTGGTGTCGCTGGCCAAGGCGGCGTCGCTCGCCATGGCGATCGCCATCGGGGTCAATCTGGGGTCGGAGATCTCCCGGCTGACCCTTCGGGTGGGGTCGGCCGGGAAGCGTAGGGCTGCGAAGCGGACCAGGGGGTTCTGAGCGCCCACTGGGCGGGGGGCTCAGGTGGGACGGCGGCTGCGGGTGCGTGGGGGTTGATCGCGCAGTTCCCCGCGCCCCTTACGGGGCGCTTTCGCTTACGGCGCTCGGTAATGGTCCTCGGTGTACGGGTTCTGCTGTTGGCCGTAGCCGTTCTGGCTGTAGCCGCCCTGGTCGTAGTACGGCTGCTGGCTGTAGTGCTGCTGGGGCTGCTGGCCGTACTGCTGGTGAGGCTGCTGGTCGTACTGCTGCTGGGGCTGCTGCGGGGTGTACGTCGGCTCGATGCGGCGGAGCTGGGTCGTCGCGTCGTCGATCATCGGCGGGGCCGGCTGCTGCTGGAGCGGCTGCTCCGTGCGGGCCGCCTTCTTGTTCTTCGCGCGGGCCCGCAGGAACTCGATGATGATCGGGACCACCGAGACGAGGACGATCAGGATCAGGATCGCCTCGATGTTGTTCTTGACGAAGTCGATCTTGCCGAGCCAGGAGCCGAGCAGGGTGACGCCGGCGCCCCACATGACGCCGCCGATGACGTTGAAGGTGAGGAACGAGCGGTAGGCCATGCCGCTGACGCCGGCGATGATCGGGGTGAACGTACGGATCACCGGCACGAAGCGGGCCAGGATCAGGGACTTCGGGCCGTGCTTCTCGAAGAACTCGTGCGCCTTGGCGATGTTCTCCTGCTTGAAGAGGCGGGAGTCCGGTCGGTTGAAGAGCGACGGGCCGACCTTCTTGCCGAACATGTAGCCCGCCTGGTCGCCCAGGATCGCGGCGACGCAGATCAGGGCGATGGCACCCCACAGCGGGAAGTCCAGCTGGTTCGAGGTGATCAGCAGGCCGCAGGTGAACAGGAGCGAGTCGCCCGGGAGGAAGAAACCGATCAGGAGGCCGGACTCGGCGAAGACGACCAGGAGCAGGCCCCAGATACCGAACGAGTCGAGAAGTTGGTTCGGGTCCAGCCAGCTCGGGCCGAGGGCGAGCGTCATCACGGTTCCGGGCTCCTGAGGGGGGAAGGCACGTCGGGATCCTTGTGCGGGCGCACAAAGCTATCAACGTAATGTGTCCGCCCCAGGTTCCACCGGTGGAACCTGGGTGGACTGTGCCCGGCCTGGGGAATGGCTGTGGACATGGGTATCGAAGAGTACGGCGGCGGTCAGGGACCGCAGGCCGATGTGCTGGTCGTCACCACGAACGACGTTCCCGGGTACCGGGTGCGGGAGGTCATCGGCGAGGTCTTCGGGCTGACCGTGCGCTCCCGGCACCTGGGCAGTCAGATCGGCGCGGGTCTGAAGTCGATGATCGGGGGCGAGCTGAAGGGGCTGACGAAAACGCTCGTCCAGACCCGCAACCAGGCCATGGAAAGGCTGATCGAGCAGGCACGCGCGCGTGGTGCCAACGCCGTGCTGGCCTTCCGGTTCGACGTGACCGAGGCGGCGGACGCGGGGACCGAGGTCTGCGCGTACGGCACCGCCGTCATCCTCGACAAGGAGTAGCCGGAGCGCCCTGTCACGCCGTGTGCCGGGCCGCGTTCGCCTCGATCGCCTCCTTCAGGTGCTCGGCCAGGCCCGGGGCCATCGAGTCGTAGAAGGCCTTGAAGCGCTCGTCGGAGACGTACATCGCGGCGAGGCGGCGGTGCATCTCGGGCGGGCAGTCGTAGAACCAGGCCGAGATGTGCCGCCGGTGTTCCTCGGCCATGTCCATGGCCCGTTCACCGGCCGGCGGCTCGGCCGCGGTCACCAGGGCGGCGTAACGCCCGCTCCAGTCGTCGACCTCGGCCTTCATACGCTGCCAGTCGGCCTTGGTGTAGCGGGCGGCCCGGCGCTGCGACTCGGCGTAGGCCTCGGTGCCGCCCCAGCGCTGCTCGGCCTCCTCGGCGTACTGCTCGGGGTCCTTGTCGCCGAAGACCTCGAAGCGTTCCTCGGGGGTGAGGTTGATGCCCATCCTGCGTGCCTCCATGGCGTGTTCCACGGCCGCGGCCATCTCCTGCAGCTTCTCGATCCGGGCGGTCAGCAGTTCGTGCCGGCGGCGCAGGTGCGCGCGCGGGTCCGCTTCCGGGTCGTCGAGCAGGGCCGCGACCTCGTCGAGCGGGAAGCCGAGCTCCCGGTAGAACAGGATCTTCTGGAGCCGGTCGAGGTCGGCGTCGCCGTAGCGCCGGTGGCCGGCGTGGCTGCGCCCGCCCGGGACCAGCAGGCCGATCTCGTCGTAGTGGTGCAGGGTGCGCACCGTGACCCCGGCGAATCCGGCGACCTGTCCGACGGAGTAGCTCATGTCCGCTCCTTTCCGCGCTCCACCCTGGGTCCTCACGTCACGTGAGGTGCAAGCCCGTTCCGATCGGCGACCTTCGGGATGTTGTGTCGGTTTTGCCCGCTTATCGTGAGCCCGTGGCCCAGGACACCGCGCAGCAGGCGCTCCCCACCCCGCCCGCGGCTCCCGCGCGGGCCCTGCTGCCGCTGATCCTGCCCGCACTCGTCGTCGGCGTCTGCAGCAGTCTGCTGTTCATGCTGGTGAGCTCACTGGCCGAGCGGTTGCAGCACGTGCTGTGGACCGACCTGCCGGACGCGCTCGGCATCGGGCGGTACTCCGTGCTGTGGATGCTGGTGATGCTCACCGCCACCGGGATCGCGGTGGGGCTGGTGGTGTGGAAGGTGCCCGGGCACGCGGGGCCCGATCCGGCCACCCTGGGCCTGGAGGCGGTGGCGCTGCCGCCGGTGGTGCTGCCGGGGCTGGTGCTGGCGACCGTGCTGATGCTGGCGGGCGGGCCGAGCCTCGGTCCGGAGAACCCTCTCATCGCGGTCAACGTCGGGCTCGCGCTGTGGCTGGGGCGGCTCGCGATGCCCCGGCTGCCGGGCTCGCTGTGGCCCGCGCTGGCCGACGCGGCGACGCTCGGCGCCCTGTTCGGGACGCCGGTGGCGGCGGCCCTGGTGATCTCCGAGGCGCTGGCCGGGAAACCGCTGAAGGGGGCGCTGTGGGACAACCTCTTCGGGCCGCTGATGGCCGCGGGGGCGGGCGCGATGACGACCGCTCTGGTGTCCCGTCCGACCCTGGACCTCGGGCTGCCCGCGCTCGGCCGCCCGCACTGGACCGACCAGCTGGCGGCCTTGGTGGTCGCCTCCGCGGCCGCGCTGCTCGGCATGTGCGCCGTGTACGCCTTCCCGTACGTCCACGGCGTCTTCCGGCGCCTCGCGCACCCCATGGTGGCTCTTCCGGTCGGCGGGCTGGTGCTCGGCCTTCTGGGGGCGCTGGGCGGCCATCTGACGCTCTTCAAGGGGCTGGACGAGGTCGCGGAGCTGGCGAAGGACCCGGAGGGCTGGTCCGCCGGGCAGTTCGCCGTGATGACGGTCGTCAAGCTGGCCGCCCTGCTGGTGGCCTCAGCCTGCGGTTTCCGCGGTGGCCGGATCTTCCCGTCGGTGTTCATCGGCGCCGCGCTCGGCCTGTGCGCCCACGCCCTGGTGCCCGCGGTCCAGCCCTCGGTGGGCGTGGCGGCGGGTGTGCTGGGCATGCTGTTGGCGATCACCCGCCAGGGCTGGGTGAGCCTGTTCACGGCCGCGGTGCTGGTGGCCTCGCCGAGCATCATCGCGTTGCTGTGCATCGCGTCGCTGCCAGCCTGGCTGCTGGTGACCGGGCGGCCCAGAATGCAGTTGCGGGCGGACGGTACGGCCCTGCGCTGATCCTTGTGAATTCCCTCATGCCGTTCAGGAGGCACTCTTCATGCCGCTCCACAAAGGCTCCCAGAAGCACCAAGAGCGACCCATGTCCGTCAACCCGTTCTTCGGTGAGGCGAACCCGGTCGCCGGCATGACCGAGGCCCCGCCCACCCACCGGCTGCCGGACGGCCCGCTGCCGCCCTCGACCGCCTACCAGCTGGTTCGCGACGAGCTGATGCTGGACGGCAACGCCCGGCTGAATCTGGCCACTTTCGTCACCACGTGGATGGAGCCCCAGGCCGGGATCCTGATGGCGGAGTGCGACGACAAGAACATGATCGACAAAGACGAGTACCCGCGCACCGCCGAGCTGGAACGGCGCTGTGTGGCCATGCTCGCCGACCTGTGGAACGCGCCGGATCCGGCCAACACCATCGGCTGTTCGACGACCGGCTCCAGCGAGGCCTGCATGCTGGCCGGGATGGCGCTGAAGCGGCGCTGGACGCAGCGCAACACCGACCGCTATCCGGGAGGCGCCCGCCCGAACCTCGTCATGGGCATCAACGTGCAGGTCTGCTGGGAGAAGTTCTGCAACTTCTGGGAGGTGGAGCCCCGCTTCGTCCCCATGGAGGGCGACCGCTACCACCTGGACGCGCAGGCCGCCGCCGACCTCTGCGACGAGAACACCATCGGGGTGGTCGCCATCCTGGGCTCCACCTTCGACGGGTCGTACGAGCCGGTCGCCGACCTCTGTGCCGCCCTGGACGCCCTCCAGGAGCGCACCGGGGTCGACGTCCCGGTGCACGTGGACGGCGCGTCCGGCGGGATGATCGCGCCGTTCCTCGACGAGGACCTGGTGTGGGACTTCCGACTGCCGCGCGTGGCGTCGATCAACACCTCGGGGCACAAGTACGGGCTGGTCTACCCGGGCGTCGGCTGGGCGCTGTGGCGGGACAAGGAGGCGCTGCCCGAGGAACTGGTCTTCCGGGTCAACTACCTGGGCGGCGACATGCCCACCTTCGCCCTCAACTTCTCCCGCCCGGGCGCCCAGGTGGTCGCGCAGTACTACACGTTCCTGCGGCTCGGCAGGGACGGCTACCGCGCGGTGCAGCAGGCGTCCCGGGACGTGGCCATCGAGCTCGCCGAACGCATCGAGGCACTCGGCGACTTCCGGCTGCTGACCCGGGGCGACGAGTTGCCCGTGTTCGCCTTCACCACCGCCGACCACGTGACGGCGTACGACGTCTTCGACGTGTCCCGGCGGCTGCGGGAGAACGGCTGGCTGGTGCCGGCGTACACCTTCCCGGCGAACCGGGAGGACCTGTCGGTGCTCCGGGTGGTGTGCCGCAACGGCTTCTCGAAGGACCTGGCCGACCTGTTCGTCGAGGACCTGTCCCGGCTGCTGCCGGAACTGCGCCGGCAGCCGCACCCGCTGACCCATGACAAGGGCGCGGCCACCAGCTTCCACCACTGAGCGCTCTGCTGGGGGTGCCGCGATGTGCCGTCTGCCGTCCGCTGTCTGCGGCGCCGTTGTGGCTGGTCGCGCCCACGCGGCGGTAGCCGCACATTCCATACCGCCCCGCGCCCCTTTGGGGCGCTACCAGGGCGGCGCTGCCAGGCCTAGGCGGACTGTTCCAGCGCCACGAGTTCGAAGGCCGTCTTCCCGTCCAGGGACTCGCGGATGATGTCGGCGTGGCCCGCGTGGCGGGCGGTCTCGCGGATCAGGTGGAGGCAGACCCAGCGGATGGAGACCCGCCCCTCCGGCGGGAACCAGGGCTGCGGCGGGAGCGGGAAGGTGTCGTCGAGGCCGGGGACCGAGCGGATGAACTTCTCGGTCTCGGCGGCGACCTGCTCCCAGTACGCCAGCTGGGAGGCCACCGTCTCGTCGCCGACCAGCTGGAAGGTCTCGTGCCAGTTCGACTGGTCCCGCTTGATCGCCGGCGGTTCCTGCTTGGCGCGGGCGATCCAGCTCTGCTCGACCTCGGCGGCGTGCTTGAGCAGGCCCGCCAGGGAGAGCTGGCTCGCGCTCGGCCTGCTCGCCGCCTGCTCGTCCGTCAGTCCGAGCAGGGCCCGGCGGATGCCGCCGCGCTGTTCCTCGATGAAGGAGAGCAGTGCTCCGCGCTCGTCGCCGTGCGCTTCCGCGGGAACGTGAGTGACCATTTCCGGCCGCCTTTCCTCAGGTGGTGTTTCCCTGACACGACCGAAGCTACGGGCCCTTTAGGACAGATCGCGTCCTAAAGGGCCCGTCGTGACCGAGGAGCTTCCGGAGCTAGAACGGGAAGCCACTCCGGCCGTGCTGCACCGAGATCCACTTCAGGGTGGTGAAGGACTCCACCGTCGTCTCGCCGTTCAGGCGGCCGATCCCGGAGTGCTTCTCGCCGCCGAAGGGGACGACGGGCTCGTCGTGCACGGTGCCGTCGTTGACGTGGAACATCCCGGTGTCGATCTGCTTGGCGAAGGCCACGCCCCGCTCGACGTCGCCGGTGTGGACCGCGCCGCTGAGGCCGTAGGGGGTGTCGTTGACCAGGCGTACGGCCTCCTCCTCGCCGTCGAACGGGATGAGGAAGGCGACCGGGCCGAAGACCTCCTGCCGGAGCAGGTCGGAGTCGGCCGGGACACCGGTGAGGACCGAGGGCTCGACCAGGTTGTCGGTGGTCGTGCCGTGCAGCAGGGCCGTGGCGCCCTCGGCGACGGCCTGCGAGACCGTGGCCGAAACCGACTCCGCCTGCTGGGAGTTGATCAGCGGACCGATGACGGTCTGCGGGTCGCTCGGGTCGCCGGCCTTGAGGGTCTTCACCTTGGCGACGAACTTCTCGGTGAACTCGTCCGCGATCGAGCGGTCGACCAGGACGCGGTTGGCGGCCATGCAGACCTGGCCCTGGTGGACGTACCGGCTGAAGACCGCCGCGTCGACCGCGTAGTCGATGTCGGCGTCGTCGAGGACCACGATCGCGCTGTTGCCGCCCAGTTCGAGCACCGTGCGCTTGAAGAGCGAGGCGCAGACGGTGGCCACGTGCCGGCCGACCTTGTCGGAACCGGTGAAGGAGATGACCTTCGGGACCGGGTGCTCGATGAAGGCATCGCCGATCTCCGCGATGTCGGTGACGACGACGTTGAGCAGACCGCCGGGCAGGCCCGCGTCCTCGAAGATCTTCGCGACCAGGGTGCCGCCGACGATGGGGGTGTTCTGGTGCGGCTTGAGGACCACGGCGTTGCCGAGCGCGAGCGCCGGGGCGACCGACTTGATCGACAGCAGGAAGGGGAAGTTGAAGGGGCTGATCACGCCCACCACACCGACCGGCACGCGGTAGACGCGGTTCTCCTTGCCGTCCACCGGGGAGGGCAGGATCCGGCCCTCGGGGCGCAGCGCCCACTGGATCGACTCGCGCAGGAACTCCTTGGCGAGGTGCAGCTCGAAGGCGGCCTTCAGATGCGTGCCGCCGAGCTCGGCGATGATCGCCTCGGTGATCTCCGCGTCGCGCTCCTCGATGAGGCGCAGGGCCTTCTCGAAGACGGCGCGGCGGGCGTAGGGGTTGGTGGCGGCCCACTGCTTCTGGGCACGCGCGGCGGCCTGATAGGCCTGATCTATCTCCTCGACCGCGGCTATCGTGATCGACGCGAGCTTCTCACCGTCGTACGGGTTGAAGTCGATGATGTCCCAGGAACCGGTCCCCGGGCGCCACTCACCGTCGATGTACTGCTGGGCCAGGTCGGTGAAATAGGACGACATGTGATCCCTCGATCCCCTGCTGCGACGGCAGTCGATGCGGACACCGGGTCCACATCCACATCACGGTCTGATCACGCATCATGGTACTTGCGTGACACAGGAGTTGGGGCGTCAGTTCGATGATCTAGGGGAATCCCCTGGTGCATCGATATATCTACGACAGCTGCAACAGTCCGCGCAGCAGGTCCCGGCTCTCGTCCGGTCCCGGGCTGTCCTGCTGGAGTTCCTTCAGCGCCTGCTCGTACTGGGCGACGTCCTCGCGCTTGTCGAGGTAGAGGGCGCTGGTGAGCTGCTCCAGGTAGACCACGTCGGAGAGGTCCGACTCGGGGAAGCTCAGGACGGTGAACGAGCCGCCCTCCCCGGAGTGCCCGCCGAAGCTGAACGGCATGATCTGCAGCCGTACGTTGGAGCGCTCGGAGATCTCGACGAGGTGCTGGAGCTGACCGCGCATCACCTCGCGGTCGCCGTAGGGCCGGCGCAGGGCGGCCTCGTCGAGGACGATGTGGAAGTCGGGGGCGTTTTCGGCCACCAGGTACTTCTGCCGCTCCATACGCAGCGTGACCCGGCGTTCGACGTCGGCCTCGCCGGCCCCCTTCATACCGCGCCGCACCACCGCGCGCGCGTAGTCCTCGGTCTGGAGGAGGCCGTGGACGAACTGCACCTCGTAGGCGCGGATCAGATGTGCCGCGCCCTCCAGGCCGACATAGGTGGGGAACCAGGTCGGCAGGACGTCGGAGTAACTGTGCCACCAGCCGGCCACGTTGGCCTCGCGGGCGAGGGAGAGGAGCTGCTGGCGTTCGGCCTCGTCGGTGATGCCGTACAGCGTCAGCAGGTCTTCCACGTCTCTCGTCTTGAAACTCACCCGGCCCAGCTCCATGCGGCTGATCTTCGATTCGGAGGCACGGATCGAGTACCCCGCGGCCTCGCGGGTGATCCCCCGGGCCTCCCGCAGCCGCCTGAGTTGCGAGCCGAGCAGCATTCGCCGCACCACCGATCCGGGCTCTCCCGCGCTCACGTTCGCCAGCCTCCCCAACCGTCTTCAGGGCCCGCAGTCTGCCACTAAAACACTTCGAGCAGTACTCGTCCGGTTACGGAAACGGAAAGCGGCCAAAGTTTAAGCACAGGAAGTTGCAAGCAGGTAGTGAGCCAAGGGCAGCAAGTTGGCGGAAAAAATGGCCAACAAGCGGTACGGGAGGGTCCAATTCGGTCGCGTGCACGTGCATCTGCCCTTGCATCTGCTGTGCGCATCCGAAACCATGGTCCCGCGCCACCGCTGCATCGCAACGACCGCGAATTCCCGGGAGTGCCTCGCATGGGGACGAATGGATCGACCATGCTCAAGCCATTACGGCAGGGCCTTCCGCCGCTTGATCCCGCGGCCGTGTCCAACGCCGCCTCCTGCGCCCTGCCCGCCCGCTACGAAGCGGTGCGCGAAGCCCGTCAGTTCACCCGGAGAACGCTCGGCCAGTGGGACGTCGGCGACCGCTTCGACGACGTCTGTCTCGTCGTCTCGGAGCTGGTCACCAACGCCCTGCGGCACGCGGTGCCCGGCGAGACCGACTGCCTCGCCGCGCCGCAGGCGCCGGCGGTGCGGCTGCACCTGATGCGGTGGACCGGACGGTTGGTGTGCGCGGTACGCGACCCCAGCCACGAGACGCCCGTCCCCCGCGACTCCGAGGACTTCTCGGCGGAGTCGGGCCGCGGGCTGTTCCTGGTCGACTCCTTCAGCGACAGCTGGGGCTGGCACCCGCTGGCGGGCACCCTCAGCGGCAAGGTCGTGTGGGCGCTGTTCCGGCTGCAGCCCGTCGAATGACGGACCCGGCGTCTTCGGACGCCGGGTTTCTACGCGCGTTACCGTGCGTTATATGCCGAACGCACCGGGTTGCCCCAGATGTGGCCGCCGTCAGCTCGTGATCAGGTGGTCGAACTCGCCGTCCTTGACGCCGAGGAGCATCGCCTCGATCTCGGCGCGCGTGTAGACGAGTGCCGGCCCGTCCGGGAAGCGCGAGTTGCGGACCGCCACGTCGCCGCCCGGCAGCCGGGCGAACTCCACGCAGGAACCCTGCGAGTTGCTGTGCCTGCTCTTCTGCCAGGCCACTCCGTCCAGCTGCGTGGCAGCCATGCCGTTGTACACGTCAAACCCCCCGTACACGCCGTCAACGTCGAGGTTCACAGGTCGCTCCCCGGTGGTGCACTAACTGGCTGATGTGACCATTGATGCAGCGGTCAACTGACCCGGATCATAACCTTGTTCACGTGCAGATGCATGAGCAGATGCACGTGCACGGGGGGTGTTCCTGCGGTTACAGCTTTGACGTCCGCTTTACTCAACCCGTTCCAGCGTCTGCCCCGGCCTCCGCAGGACATGCGACCGCCGGCCCCCGTCCATGATCCCGCGCGTTGTCACCTGCGCAGGACGTCCGGATCGAATCCTCCATGCACTAGGAAAGGACGCGTACACCGGCCCTCGTGTTCCAGCGTCCATGTGATGGTCCGGTGAGCGAGATTGGCCGGATCGGGATCGGACCACTGGACGGCCGGCTTCCGCTCCCCCATCGCGGGCGAGAACCCGCACGCCGGCGACGGAGAGGGACGGCAGGGAGGGACGACAGAGGTACGACAGAGGTACGACACAGAGGACGGTACGGGACGCGGGACCGCGCGGGGGGCGAGGGGTGGGTGAGCGTTCCGCCGGGCGGTCCCGTGTTCGGTGTTCTATCGGGCGGTCCCGTAGGGCAGCAGTGCCATCTCGCGGGCGTTCTTGATCGCCCTGGCCAGCAGCCGCTGCTGCTGGGCGGAGACGCGGGTGACGCGCCGGCTGCGGATCTTGCCGCGGTCGGAGAGGAACTTCCGCAGCAGGTCGGTGTCCTTGTAGTCGATGTACGTCACCTCCGCCTGGTCCAACGGGTTCGGCCGGCTCTTCACCGGCTTGCGGTCGGTCTTGCGGGGCATCGGGGTCAGACCTCCAGGAGGGTGTCGAAGGCGGACGGCAGCCGTTCCCAGGCGGCGCGCCCGGCGGTGTACTCGGCATCGGTCAGCAGGCAGGACTCCAGCAGCCGTTCGAGCCCGTCGCGGTCGAGCCCGGGGGACGTGAAGACCAGGTGCTGGCAGCAGTCGCCGTGCTCCGGGTGCCAGTCGAGGGCGGCGGCGGCCATGGGGGTCCCCCCGCTCGAGCGAAGCCGAGAGTGGGGGAGTACCGGCGGGACCAGGTCCCAGGCCGCGTCCGGGAGGGAGGCCAGCCACGGCCCCGTGCTCTCCACGCACAGGGCACCGCCCGCCGCGTCCCAGTGCAGCAGCACGTCGGGCCGGTCGGCGAGCCAGAACCGGCCCCGGCTGCGGGCGGCCGCGCAGGTCAGGTCCTCCAGGGCGGCGTACAGCCGCTCGGGATGGAAGGGCCGCCTGCGGTGCCAGACCAGCGTGGCGACGCCGTGGCCGTCGGCCTCGGCGGGGAGCAGGGCGCAGGCCGGGTGCTGGGCGGCGGCGGCCGCCTCGATGTCGAAGCCGGCGAGGGCGGCCCGGGCCAGTGCGCCTCCGGCGCCCGCCAAGTCCCCGGGGTGGCCGCCCGGGAGGGGGACTTGGCGGGCCGTCGGGTGGAGCTGGGCGAGCAGCTCGCGGTCCTCGTCGTCGGCCTCCGGGGAGTCGAGGACGGCGAGGACGGGGGCGTACTCCAGCTGTCGGGCGAAGGTGTCGGCGACCGTCCGCTGGTCGGTGGCGGCCGCGGCCAGCCCGGCGTCGGCGAGATCGTCGCCGTTGCCGACGTAGGGCAGCAGCAGCGCCGGGTCGACGGCGGTGATCACGCCGGTGACGGTGAGCCCGCCGGCGACGACGACCTCGGCCATCGCCTTGGGCTCGACGGAGTCCCACAGCTCGACGATCGCGAGCCGGGTGTCGCCCTCGGCCGCGAGCCGCCGCAGCTCGGGCACCAGATCCTCGCGCAGGGCGCAGCAGGCGCAGTCGTCGACCAGGGGTGCCTCACCGGCGGACAGCAGGCCGCCGGCGTCCCGGACCGTCCGTACGACCATGCCGTCGGCGGCCGTGGCGAGGTCGTGGTGGAGTACGACACTCCCCCGGACGTCGGTGAGCAGCCGGGCGACGGCCTGCCTGCGGGCGTCGGCGTGCAGCCCGCCGACGATCACGACGGGGAGCGGGGCGGAGGGCGGCGGGTCGGAGGGGAGCATCAGCCCTGCTTTCCGTACCGCCGCTCGAAGCGCTCCACGCGCCCGGCGGTGTCCAGGACCCGGGCGGTGCCGGTGTAGAAGGGGTGGCTGACGTCCGAGATCTCGACGTCGACCACCGGGTAGGTCCGGCCGTCCTCCCACTCGACGGTCTTCCCGGTCCCCTCCGTGCCCGCCAGCGTCGAGCGGGTGAGGAAGGCGTGGTTCACGGCCCGGTCACGGAACACGACGGGCCCGTAGGCGGGGTGGATTCCCTTGCGCATGGCGGCGGTTCAGCGCTCCTCTCGGAAGTCGACGTGCCGGCCGGCGACCGGGTCGAACTTGCGCAGGGTCATACGGTCCGGGTCGTTCCGGCGGTTCTTGCGGGTCACGTAGGTGTAGCCGGTCCCTGCGGTGGACCGGAGTCTGATCACCGGACGGAGTTCGTTGCGTGCCATGACTGCTACCTTACTGAAAATGAATCCCATTAGCACTTGCTTCTGGGTCCTCAGCGCGAGAGAGGTACGTCACCATGTCCGCCCACTGCATGCTGACCGGCGCCCAGCCCGGCTTCGGCAACCGGATCTCCCACTCCCACCGGCGGACCTCCCGCCGCTTCGACCCCAACATCCAGACCAGGCGCTACTGGCTGCCGAGCGAGAACCGGCAGGTACGGCTCCGGCTGAGCGCACGTGCCGTCAGGACCGTCGACACGATCGGCGTGGAGGCGGCCGTGGCCCGCATCCGCGCACGGGGCGTAAAGGTCTGAGGGGGGCGGGGCACCGATATGGCGAAGAAAAGCAAGATCGCGAAGAACGAGCGGCGGCAGGAGGTCGTCGCGCGGTACGCCGCGCGCAGGGCCGAACTGAAGGAGATCCTCCGGCGGCCCTCCTCGACCGACGCGGAGCGCCTCGCCGCCGCGCGTGAGCTGCGTGGGCAGCCGCGCGACGCGAGCGCCACGCGCGTACGCAACCGCGACCAGGTGGACGGCCGTCCGCGCGGTTACTTCCGCGCGTTCGGTCTGTCCCGGGTGAATCTGCGGGACCAGGCCCACAGCGGATACCTACCTGGCGTACGCAAATCCTCCTGGTGAGTCCTGGTAGCTTGCCGCTGTCGTTCGGGCGGCCGGGCGGCCGACCCCCTAGAGCTTGGGAGCGTTGCGGTGACCACGGCTACGGCGAGCACGGCTGAGACGCACACGGAAACGGCGTCGACGGAGACCGCTTCGGCGGGGACGACCGCGGCGGAAGCGACTGCGGCGACCACGCGGCCGGGTCTGCGGATCGTGGCCGCCGCCGCGGGGCTGGTGGGCGCGCTCGCGCTGACCGCGTGCAGCAGCGGCGGCGGCTCCGACAGCGGCTCCTCGGCCACCCCGTCGGGCACCTCGTCCGCGGCCGCCACCGCCACGGCCGGTTCGGACAGTTCCACGGCCTCCTCCGACGCGTTGCAGGGCAGCTGGATCACGACGAGCGGCGGCAAGATCGTCGCGCTGGTGGTCACCGGCAAGGAGGCCGGGCTCTTCGAGACCGGTGGGGCCGTGTGCAGCGGGACCGCCGGCGAGGAGGCCGGGATGCGGATGATCCATCTCACTTGCACGAACGGCAGCAAGGACCGGGGCACCGGAATGGTCGACTCCGTCAGCAAGAGCGGCATGAAGGTCACCTGGTCCGGAAAATCCGGCGAGGAGACCTACACCAAGGCCGAGGGCGGCAAGCTGCCGTCGGGGCTCCCGACGGCGGGCCTTGGGCAGTAGGGCCGCATAGGACCGCTTCAGGTGTGTTTTCGCCGGCCCGCGCGGGTCGGCGGAAACACACCTGAAGCGGTCGAGGGCGGGGGCGGGCGCGCGGGGCCCGGCCCGGGGCGTGATGATGCTGGGACACCGTCACGACCTCGATGGGGAACTGCTCATGCGCGCCATTCCGCTCACCGTCACCACCGTCACCGCCGTCGCCGCGGCCCTCGCCCTGACCGCCTGCAACAACGGCGGCTCGGGCTCCAGCAGCAAGAACAGCTCGGCCTGCGAGATCGGCAAGGTCTCCGTCCAGGTCGGCTCCGCGAGCGTCGCGCCGGCCGCGGGGGACACCGGCGAAGTGCCGGTCAGCATCACCAACCAGAGCGCGCCGTGCACGCTGGACGGCTTCGCCGGCGTCACGCTGAAGGCGGGCGGCACGTCGGCGGCGGTCGCCGCGCAGGCGGGCGCGAAGGCCGACAAGCTCAAGCTCGCCAAGGGCGACTCGGCGACGTTCTCGATCAGTTATGTGCGCGGCAAGGACGGCGACGCGGCGAGCCTCGCGGCCACTTCGATGACGGTGTCGCTGCCGGGGAGTGACACGACGCAGAGCTTCCCCTGGAAGTACGGGGCTGTGGCGGGCAAGGGGGCCGCGGAGAAGCCGAACGCTGCGGTGGGGGCGTTCCAGCAGGCGGGGGACTGATTCGGGGGCCGATTCAGGGGGCCGATTCGGGGGTGGTGCGGTGGGGTTTCGGCTGACCGCCGGTGGGGGCTTGTCGCGCCCGCGCGGCGGAGCCGCTTGTCGACACAGCCCCGCGCCCCTGACACGGGGTGGTGCGGCTGGGATTCGGCTGACCGCCGGTGGGGGTTGAGCGCGCAGTTCCCCGCGCCCCTATGGGGCGCGCCCCTTGCGGGGCTCGTTGGGGCTCAGGGTAGTTGGGTGTGTGCGTGGACCTGGGCCTGGTCTGCTGCTCTTGTGCCCTCTGTCCAGCCTGCCTCGTCGGTCACTCCGCGCAGGCGGGTCGTGGTGGTGTCCGGGAACATCTGCTGCATGCGGTCGGTCACGGCCAGCTCTCTCGTCGCCAGGACCGGGAGCAGGGCCTGGGGTGCCTCGGTCTCGGCCACGGCCGACCGCGCCGCTGCTCTGAGGCGGTCGCCGACCCGGTGGGCGTACGCCGCCAGGAAGGACTGGCGGAAGGTCTTCGTACGCTTGCGGCCGCCCGCCCGCTGCGCGGCCTCCGCCTTCGTCATCGCGTGTGTCGCCTGCACCAGCAGCGAGGTGTGGAGCAGCTCGACCGCCTCCAGGTCCGCCTCGAAACCGACCACCGTGGAGAAGGCCAGCGGCTCGTTCCACACCGCGCGGCAGTGGTTGGCCGTGGCGACCGCGTCCAGCAGCACCGCCTTGGCCTGCTCGTACGGCGGCTCGACCCCGATCCTGCAGGCGCCCGGCGCGTCCGGTGCGGGCGCCCCCGCGGCGAGCAGCGCCTCGTCGACGCTGTGCCGGGCCATCAGCTCCTGGGCCTTGGCGCTGAGCGCCTCCGCCTCCTCCGGGTACCCGGTCGCCTCGGCCTTGGCGAGCAGCGCGCGGATCCGGGTGAGCATGCGGGACTGCGGACGGTGCGCGGTCGCAGCGGGCCGGGGCTCGTCGAGGGGCTCCAGTGAGGGCAGCCGCAGCAGCAGCCGGTACAGCTCCAGGACGGCGGTGGCGTGCGAGAAGCGGTCGCCCACGCGTGCGTGGCCGTCCTCCTGCGGCAGCGCGTCGAGCTGCGCCTGCCAGCGGGGGCCGCGCGGCCGGTCGTCCGGTACCTGTGCCCGGATCAGCCCGGCGGCGAGCCGGACGTGCGGGTCGTCCAGCTCGCGCCGCACCAGCCGTACGACGTCGGCGGGCTGCCAGCCGCGCCGCCAGGTCGCCGCGACGAACTCCCGGCCCCGGTGCGCGAGTTCGGCGTCCGCGCCGGAGTCGGCCGCGAGGAGGGACGCGCCCGTGTCGAGGCCGGAGTCGGTGTCGTCGTACAGGGCGCTCTGGAAGGCTCGGTCGACGGTGCTGGGCTGGCTGCTGGTCACGTGTCGATCGTGCCATGCCGTGCCGACGGTGGTCGGCGGCCGTCCACACCCTGTGGATAACTGTCCGCGACAGCAACCGTCCGACTGTCAACCGATGGTTGACAGGGGTGGAGTGTCAACCTACGGTTGACACATGGCTACCGACCCGAACATCACGGCATCCGTGCGCCTCGACGACCTCATCGCGGCGATCAAGAAGGTGCACCCCGAACCCCTCGACCAGCTCCAGGACGCGGTGATCGCCGCCGACCACCTGGGCGACGTGGCCGACCACCTGATCGGCCACTTCGTCGACCAGGCCCGGCGCTCGGGCGCGTCCTGGACCGACATCGGCAAGAGCATGGGCGTGACCCGGCAGGCGGCTCAGAAGCGCTTCGTGCCGAAGGAGTCCACCGACCTCGACCCCAGCCAGGGCTTCGACCGCTACACCCCGCGCGCGAGGAACGTGGTGATGGCGGCCCACAACGAGGCGGTCGCGGCACGCAACCCCGAGGGCCGCCCCGAGCACCTGGTCCTCGGCCTGCTGGCCGAACCGGACGGCATCGCGGCGAAGGCGATCCTCGCGCAGGGCGTCCTGCTGGACACCGTGCGCCAGGCGGCCACCGCCGCGCTCCCGCCGGCCTCGGACGACGTCCCCGACCTCGTCCCCTACGGCCCGGAGGCCAAGAAGGCCCTCGAACTCACCTTCCGCGAGGCCCTCCGCCTCGGCCACAACTACATCGGCACCGAACACCTGCTGCTGGCGCTCCTGGAGCACGAGAACGGCGACGGCGTCCTCAGCGGACTGGGCATCACCAAGCCCGCGACCGAGGAGTACATGACCAAGGTGCTGTCGCTGCTGCTGGAGCAGAAGAACGCGGCGGCGGAGGCGGCGGGAGCTGCGGAGGCCGCGGGCGACGCGAAGGAGGACAGGGCGGGCTGAAAAGTCCGCAAGTCCGCCGAAACGCTGAATCCGCAGGTCAGGGCGATTGTCAGTGGCGGGTGCCAGACTCGCAGCATGACCGACCGGTGGGCTCTCGCTCCGGCCGAGGACGGTGGCGTGGACGTCGCCCCCCTCGGTCCGGACGGGCTGCCCGCCGGGCCGGTGCGGCGGGAGCCCGATCTCGCCGGGGCGGTCAGGGGCCGCCCGGAGGTCACACGCTGGGTGTGGCGGTCGACCCCCGAGGTCTACCCGCGTCTGCTCGCCACGGGGGTGCGAGTAGAGCGGTGCTACGACATCGAGGACGCCGAGACACTTCTGCTGGGCCACGAGGGACGGTCCGGCGAGCCGCACTCGGCCGCCGCCGCCCTGGCCCGCCTCCGCGGCGGTCCCGTACCGCCCGATCCGCCGCAGCGGGCGGCCGAACCGGGCGCGCAGTCACCGCTGTTCGAGCCACAGGGCACCGCCCGCCTGACGCTCGACGAGCTCCTCGCGGTCTACGCCGAGCAGCAGCGCAGGCACGACCGGGCCGAACACCCGGAGCGGATGCGCCTGCTGACCGCCGCCGAGTCGGCGGGGATGCTGATCGCCGCCGAGATGAACCGCGCGGGCGTGCCCTGGAGCGCCGAGGTCCACCGCGAGGTGCTGCGCGAACTGCTCGGCGAGCGGTACGCGGGCGGCGGCGAGCCGCGCCGGCTGGCCGAGCTGGCCGACGAGGTGTCGGCGGCGTTCGGCAGGCGGGTGCGCCCGGATCTCCCGGCCGATGTGATCAAGGCCTTCGCCCAGGCCGGGATCAAGGTCAAGTCCACCCGCCGCTGGGAGCTGTCGACCGTCGACCATCCGGCGGTGAAACCGCTCCTGGAGTACAAGAAGCTGTACCGGATCTGGGTGGCGCACGGCTGGACCTGGCTCCAGGACTGGGTGCGCGACGGCCGGTTCCGGCCCGAGTTCCACGCGGGCGGCACGGTCACCGGGCGCTGGGTGACCAACGGCGGGGGCGCGCTGCAGATCCCCAAGGTCATCCGGCGGGCCGCGGTCGCCGCCCCCGGCTGGCGGCTGGTCGTGGCCGACGCCGACCAGATGGAGCCGCGCGTGCTGGCGGCGATCTCCCGCGACCCCGGGCTGATGGAGGTCGCCGGGCGGGAGACCGACCTCTACCAGTCCGTCTCCGACCATGCCTTCTCCGGCGACCGCCAGCAGGCCAAGATCGCCGTCCTCGGCGCGGTCTACGGGCAGACCTCGGGCGACGGCCTGAAGAACCTGGCCGCGCTCCGCCGCCGGTTCCCCAAGGCGGTGGCGTACGTCGACGAGGCGGCGCGGGCCGGCGAGGAGGGCCGGCTGGTGCGCACCTGGCTGGGCCGGACCTGTCCGCCGGCGACCGGTGCGGGCGACGGCACCGAGGAGGCGGGGATGCCCCAGGAAGAGCCGGAGGAGCATGCGGCCGAGGGCTGGGTGCCGGGGTACGCCTCCACCAACTCCCGGGCCCGGGGCCGCTTCGCGCGCAACTTCGTGGTCCAGGGCAGCGCCGCCGACTGGGCCCTGCTGATGCTCGCGGCGCTGCGCCGGACCTGCGCGGACATGGCGGCCGAGCTGGTCTTCTTCCAGCACGACGAGGTGATCGTGCACTGTCCCGAGAAGGAGACCGAGGCCGTCGTGGCGGCGATACGGGAGGCGGCCGATCTGGCGGGGCGGCTGACGTTCGGGCAGACGCCGGTGCGTTTCCCGTTCACGACGGCGGTGGTGGAGTGCTACGCCGACGCGAAGTGATCAGTCGGATGGGCCGGATGGGCCGGATAGGTCACCGGGTGCCAGCAGGGCGCGCAGCTCGGCGAGGACGTCCGGTTCGTCCGTGCCGTCCAGGGCGGTGAGAGCCTCGCGCCAGACGTCGTACGCCTCGCCCGTGCGCCCCTGTTCGCGCAGCAGCAGGCCGAGTTGGTGGCGGGCGAGACCGCCGCTGTAGCGGTCGGCGCGGGCGTCGGCGCGGTGCAGGAGCTCGGCGCACTCGTGGTGGGCGCGGTCGGTGCGGCCGAGGGCGCGCAGCGCGCGGACCAGGCCGAGCCGGGTCTGGGACTCGCCGTGCCAGTCGCCGTGGCCGCCGAGGATGCGCAAGCTCTCCTCGAAGTGCGCGGCGGCGGCCGCCGGTTCGCCGAGGCTGAGATGGGCGTAGCCGATGTTGCAGTGCGCCGAGTGCTGCAGGATGACGGCGCCGATCGCGTCCCCGATCGCGAGTGAGCGCCGGTGCTGCTCGATGGCGGCGCGCGGGTCGGTGTGCTCGTAGAGGTTGCCGAGATGGCTGTGGGTGACGGCCTCGCCGTAGGGGTCGTTCAGCTGCCGGGAGTAGTCCAGGCTCTGCCGCAGCGCCTCGCCCGACTCGTCGTACCGGCCGAGCCCCTCCAGCAGCAGCCCCCGGTTGTTCAGCGTGCGCCGGATCCAGGACGCCGCGCCCAGCCGCCGCCAGAGGGCCAGCGCCCCGTCGGTCAGGGCGAGGGCCTCCCGCTGCCGGCCGGTGAGGAAGCGCAGGCCGGCGAGGTCGCCCAGGGCGTAGGCCTCGGCGGGCTCGTCACCGAGGCGCCGGGCGGCGGCCAGGGCTGCGGTGCCGAGCACCTCCATCTCGGCGACCCGGCCGCTGCGCAGGACGTAGGGGTAGAGGAGGCGGACGAGCGTGGAGAGGTAGGCGCTGATCCGTGCGTCGGTGGTGCCGGCGTACCGCTCCACCAGGGCGACGATGTTCTCCAGCTCCATGTCGCCCCAGGCGAAGGCGTGCTCGGCGCGCTCGAAGGACGGCAGGGCTGCGGCGTACGGCTGGTGTTCGGGGGGCTGGGCGGTGGTGGGCCGACGGCGGTCGCCCTGGTCGAGTCCGGGTTCGACGATCGCGACGAGGGCGCGCTCGGCGGCGGCGGCGAACCAGCGGAGGGCGGTGAGAGCGGCCTCGGTGCGGTCGGTGGGGTCGGTGCCGTGGGTGGGGTCGGTGCCGTGGGTGCGGTCGGAGCCGTGGGAGCGGTCGGTGCGGTCTGGCTCTTCTGCCAGCTCGCGGGCGAAGTCCCGGACCAGGTCGTGCGGGGTGTAGCGGCCGTACGCGGTCTCCTCCAGGAGGGCTACGTCGACCAGCCGGTCCAGGGCGGCCTCGGCGCGGCGCTCGTCGGTGCCGGTGAGCCGGGCGATCAGGGGGGCGCCGTAGGTGGGCAGGTCGAGGGCGCCCATGTGGCGCAGGACTAGGGCGGCGTCGCGGTCGGGGGCCCGGTCGGAGGCGGCGAGGGCGTCATGGGCGACGGCGAGGGAGCGCCGGACGCTCAGGTCGTCGTATTCGAGGTGGTGCAACCTGCCCTCGGTGGCGGCCAGTTGGCCGGCCAGCACCTCGGGGGTGAGGGCGCGGCGGGCGGCCAGCCGGGCGGCCACGACGCGCAGGGCGAGCGGGAGCCGGCCGGTGAGGCCGACCAGCGGGTGACCGGCGCCGATCTCCGCACGCCCGCTGACCGCGCGCAGCAGCGCTGCGCTGTCCTCGCCGCTCAGCGGCCCGAGCGGGAAGCGGCGGGCGCCGTCGAGCGCGGTGAGCGGTGAACGGCTGGTGACGATCACGGCGCAGCCGGGGCCGCCGGGGAGCAACGGCCGCACCTGGGCGGCGTTCGCGGCGTCGTCGAGCAGCAACAGGGTGCGGGTCGGCGCGAGCAGGGAGCGCAGCAACGCGGTGGCCGCGTCGGGGTGTTCGGGGATGTGGCGGGGGTCGGCGCCGATGTCCCTGAGCAGCGCGGCGAGCGCCTGGCCGGGGGCGAGCGGGGGCATGCCGGGGGTGGCACCGTGCAGGTTGATGTAGAGCTGGCCGTCGGGGAAACGATCCCGCAGTTGGTGCGCGACGTGCAGCGCGAGGGCGCTCTTGCCGACGCCGGCCATGCCGGTGATCGCGGTGAGGGTGGGGGTGGGTGTGACCGTGGCCTCGGCTTCGCCTTCGGCCTGTGGGTTCCCACCCGCACCACCCGTGACGGTTTCGTGGTCGGGTGCGGGTGGCCCCTGTGGGGCGGAATCGCCGTCGGCGGCTGCGGGGGGATGGGGCTCGGTAGAGGCGGGGGGATGGGGCTCGGTAGAGGCAGAGGGCTGGGGCTCGGCGGAGGCTGGGGGACGGGGCTCGGTGGAGGTAAGTCGGAGGCCAA
>NZ_JAGXJL010000537.1:0-230 GCF_019091475.1 Streptomyces sp. GbtcB6
GGGCACCACCATGCGGAGGAACAGCCCGTGCAGGTAGAGGGAGAGGGCGCCCACGACCCGCGCGCCCGCCGGTCCGGCGACATCGGGGGCGAACATGGTGCGGGCCGCCGTACGCGAGGTGATGTCGTACGACGCGGCCGCGACGTCGATCACCGCACCCTCCTCCCACTCCCCCCGGCCCGCGTCGATCATGGAGTTCATGACCTTGGCGTAGGTCTGGACCCCGGCGC
>NZ_JAGXJL010000538.1:0-230 GCF_019091475.1 Streptomyces sp. GbtcB6
AGCCGGCGGGGGGAGGCGATACCGGAGTCGACCTCGCGGAGCGCGGGTGCGGGCAGTCCGAGTTCGGGCCGCCAGGCCGGCGTGCGGGAGCCGCGGCCGGACGCGTCGACGACCAGCCCGGCGGCCAGCTCCCGCTCCTCGCGGCCGTCGAGCGCTCGTAGCCGTACCCCCGTCACCGCGAGGTGCGTGCCGGACAGCGCCACCGCCTCGGTGCGTGGCAGCAGTTCGAT
>NZ_JAGXJL010000539.1:0-230 GCF_019091475.1 Streptomyces sp. GbtcB6
GCGTTGGCCACCACGCGGCGGCCGGCGAAGACGAAGCCGGTGCCCTCCAGGACCTTCCCGCAGCTCTGCGCGGTGCCCGTCACCTTGACGATGGACTGCAGGGCGGTCGTGGCCACCGCGCTGTTCGCGAGGGCCGAGTCGGGCGGAGAGACATCGGTGATCGGCTCGTTGGCGAACGGGCAGAAGACCTGCGGGAAGCCGTTCTGCGCGAGGACCGCGGAGAAGTCCGC
>NZ_JAGXJL010000540.1:0-230 GCF_019091475.1 Streptomyces sp. GbtcB6
GACAGAATAACGGACCCGAGAGGTTCACCCGAGCAGAGTGCACCTGCACCTTGCCAAGTCACACCGCCCTGCGCTGAGCCTGACACCATATCGTCCGACTCGCTGGATGACTCGTTCAGGATGCAACTATCCCTGGTCAGCCATCGCTTGGACGAGTTCCACCGAGAGCTTCAGAAATCGTGGAGCGAGCCGAACGAGGGCGGCTCGGGCATAACCCCCTTTGTTCAAGA
>NZ_JAGXJL010000541.1:0-230 GCF_019091475.1 Streptomyces sp. GbtcB6
GCAGCCGGTCCACGTATCAGTTGTCCAAGGGCTGCCGGCGCGCCATCCGCTCCAGCTGCTCGGGCTGCTCGCCCAGAAGCTTGCGCATCTCCTCGGCGAGCGTCGGCAGCCACTCCGGGTGCGGCACCTCGCGAAAGGGCTGCAGCTGGTGCTCGAAAGCTCCCACGTCAGGCTTGTGGAAGGAGGACGTCAGATTGAAGATCGTGCGGCCCTGCTGCTCAGCGGTGACC
>NZ_JAGXJL010000542.1:0-229 GCF_019091475.1 Streptomyces sp. GbtcB6
ATGCGCTGCGCACCCTGTTCGCCGAGGTTCTGGACCTGGAACCGGGCCAGGTCGGTGTGGAGCGGAGCTTCTTCGAGCTGGGTGGTGATTCGCTGCTGGTGATGCGGTTGATCGCGCGTATCCGGTCCGTCCTGGAGGTGTCGGTGGGCGTCCGTGAGGTGTTTGCGGAGCCGACGGTGGTTGGGGTGGCGCGGTTGGTGGAGGGTGCTGGGGTGTCGGCGGGTGTGGT
>NZ_JAGXJL010000543.1:0-229 GCF_019091475.1 Streptomyces sp. GbtcB6
GACGCCGTCGTGTTCGCAGACGAAATCCACGCGGTGATCGTCTACCCCGATACGGAATTCCCCACGATCGCTCCCATACAGAGTGCCGCCGAACGTACAATAGTATTCACATCGGCTGCCAAAAGTTACAATATCGCCGGACTCCGCTGCGCCGTCGGCCACTTCAGCAACGACGACCTCCTGGCGCGATTCCGGACGCTGCCGTGGCATCTGCGCAGCGGGGCCGGCG
>NZ_JAGXJL010000544.1:0-229 GCF_019091475.1 Streptomyces sp. GbtcB6
GGCGGTACGAGGGACTGCCCGACCACCGAGGCGTCCTCGCCGTCCCCGTCGCCCGCCGCCGCCGAGTCGGAGGACACCCCGGCCACCCCGCCGCCCGCCGAGACCACCACCCCGGCGTCCTCGGAGAGCTCGGCGACCGGCACGTCCTCCGCGTCCCCCGCCCCGTCCGGGTCGACGACCTCCCCGGCGTCGGCCCCGCGCACCAACTCCGGCGGTGGCGGCGACCTGG
>NZ_JAGXJL010000545.1:0-229 GCF_019091475.1 Streptomyces sp. GbtcB6
GAAGATTGGGATTAAGCTTGTGCAAGGAATTAAGGTAGCTTCTTGCTGATTTATTTGAAACTAAATGCTGAAATTCTTAGGGTAAAAAGCATGTTCTTTGAGTTTTGAATGTTCTTGTTGCATGATGAGTGAGTTGATGTTAATCTTGTGGAGATTGAGCTTCTATTTGTTGAACTTTTTCTTTTTTTTTTGAACAAGAGGCAACATGTAATGATGGAAATGTTGCTCT
>NZ_JAGXJL010000546.1:0-229 GCF_019091475.1 Streptomyces sp. GbtcB6
CCACCGCCCCGCCCCAGCCCCCGAAGTCCCGCGAGGGCTGCATGTACGGCGCGATCGAGAGGCTCGGCGCGATGGCGTGCGACGGTCTGACCGACGCCTGGGAGAACATCCCGATGGGCGAGCCGACCGAGAAGCACAACACCCGCCACGGCATCCGGCGCCCCGAGCAGGACGAGACCGCCGCCCTGTCGCACCAGCGGGCCGCGGCGGCGCAGAAGAACGGGAACTT
>NZ_JAGXJL010000058.1:0-52599 GCF_019091475.1 Streptomyces sp. GbtcB6
GCGCTGGGACTCGTTGCTGTCCGACGGCACCGTCACCCCCGGCGAGTTGACCTCCTACAACCACTACGCGCACGGCGCCGCGCCCGACTGCCTGCACCCCACGGCCGCGGGTCTCGCCGCCGCCGGACCCGGCTGGCGACGGCTGCGCATCGCCCCGGTCCCGGGTGGCGATCTGACGTGGGCGAAGGCCGCCCACGAAACTCCGTACGGCAGGGCCGAGGCGGGCTGGCGCATCGAGGGGGTCACGCTCGTCGTCGAGGCGCTGATCCCCCCGAACACCCGGGCCGAGGTCCAGCTCCCCGATGGCAGGGACCCGTTGGAGATCGGTTCGGGCCGCCATACGTTCCGCTGTCCGTACACCGCCCCGGCCTGGCCGCCGACGGCGATCCGGCACCCGTGAACAGGGTCCCCGCAGGCTCTCACCTGCGAGGACCCATCGCACCGTCGGAACGCCGTGTGGTCCCCGACCGGGCGGCTACCCCCGCTCGGCGCGGGTCCTGCCTTCCTTGACGTGCGCGTAGGCCATGAGGCCGAGCAGAACGGCCAGCAGGACGGCCGAGGAGCCTGCCGTACCGAGGTTCAGACCGCCCTTGGCGACCGGCTTGGTCAGGAAGTCGCCCGCGGTCGCGCCGAGCGGGCGGGTGAGGACGAACGCGATCCAGAACAGCAGGACGTTCGGCACCACGGGCACCTTCATCAGGGCGACCAGGACGGCGAGCAGCCCGGTCACCAGCAGCGCGCCGCCGGCGTAGCCGAGGCCGGAGCTGTCGGAGAGGAAGTCGCCCATGGAGGTGCCGAGCGTGTTGGAGACGAGGATCGCCGACCAGAACAGGGCCTCGCCGCGGAAGGTGACGATGTCACGGATCTGGAAGGTCATCCCGCTCAGCCGCCAGACCGCGAAGATGACCATCAGGATCGAGAGCAGGATCGCCGCGCCCGCCGGGTAGCCGAGGCCCAGGCCCTGGGGCCCCCAGCCGAGTGAAGTGGCCCCGTTCGAGAGGTACTTGGCGCTGGCGTCGCGGTTCATGAAGTCGGACATCGTGGTGCCGGCCATGCTGGTCGACAGGATCACCGTCCAGTAGAAGAACGGGTTGTAGCGGCTGGCGCGGAGCTGGACGACGAGCGTCACCACGAAGATCAGGAACAGCACGATCGTGGTGAGGAAGTAGCCGAGCTTCAGGGTCTGGGAGAAGAGGTCTCCGGCGGTCTCGCCCAGCGTCGTCGCGGCGATCTTCATGATCCAGAAGGCCAGGGTGACTTCGGGCAGTTTCTTCATCACCGATTTCGTCGTGCTCGCGACGTCGGAGTCGGTGAGGACTTTCGGCTGCTGCAAGG
Source organism: Streptomyces sp. GbtcB6 (assembly GCF_019091475.1). Classification (NCBI taxonomy): domain Bacteria; kingdom Bacillati; phylum Actinomycetota; class Actinomycetes; order Kitasatosporales; family Streptomycetaceae; genus Streptomyces; species Streptomyces sp. GbtcB6. The sequence continues at coordinate 1,336 of NZ_JAGXJL010000058.1, forward strand.
TGGGGGGCTCCTTGTGTGGTCGTACGGCAGGGCGCCCGCCCCACGCATGGAGGCGAGCGCCCTGCCGGATGAGCGACCGCCACGAAGGCGATCACAACCACTGACCTTGACAGCGTCAACCTGAACGGAACCTGAACGCGTGCTGCGTGCCTGTTCAGGCCGCGTGGCGTGCGGTCTGCTGCGGCTGCGCCACGCCGGCAGCCCACGGGCCACCGTGACGCGGGTCAAGGCCCTCCGCGGGTAACGGCCGGGGTCGGTGAGCTGGTCGTCGGTGCGGGTGAGGTGTTACCGCCGGTTGTGCCGCCGAGCAGCCCGCCGCCGGTGCCGGCGGTGGTGCCGGCGGTGTCGGTCGGACTTGGGCTGACGCAGTGCCTCCGATGCCGGTGGCACGGTGCGGTGGTGGGGGTCGGGGTGGCCGGTGCGGTCGGGGTGGCCGTGGGTGTGGGTGTGCTCTGGGACGCGGTGGCGGAGGGGGTGGGCGAGGGTGCGCCGTATTCGTCCGTGCTCTGGCCCAGTTGGGGCGCGGGCGGGAACTGCTGGACGGGTTGCCCCTGGAGGGCGGCGGTCATGTAGCCGGTCCACACCTCGGTGGGCATGTCGGCGCCGAAGACCTTGGCGTAGCCGCCGACGCCCTGCATGGACTGCAGGCCGGCGTTCTTCGGGTCCTCCTTGAACATGCTCACGGCCGTGGTCAGTTGCGGGGTGTAGCCGATGAACCAGGCGGACTTGTAGTCGTCGGTCGTACCGGTCTTGCCGGCCACCGGGCGGCCCAGGGCCTGGGCGTTGGTACCGGTGCCGTTCCTGACGACGTCTCGCAGGACGTCGGTGACGGTGTCGGCGGTCGCGGACGGCATGGCCATGGTGCCCTTGGGCTTGTCGAAGCCGGACAGCTGCCGGCCGTCGGCGACGACCTTGGTCACCGAGTACGGCTCGTGCTGGATCCCGCCGTCGTCGAAGGTGGCGTACGCGTCTGCCATGCGGATCGCCGACGGTGTGGAGGTGCCGATGTAGAAGCCCGGGGTGTCGTACTGCAGGCTCGTGCGCAGGAGTCCCGCTTTCAGGGCCTCGCTCTCCACGTTGTCGTAGCCGACGTACTCGCCGAGCTGGACGTAGGGGGTGTTGACCGACTGCTCCATCGCCTTGCGCAGGGTGATGTAACCCCACTTCGTGGACACGTCGTTGCGCTGGTGCAAGAGCCCCGTGGGGTCGTTCGAGTCCGGCAGCTCCCGGCCCTGCTGGTTCTTGATGGTGATGCCGTCGTCGCCGTTGAACTTCGAGGCCGGGGTGATCGGTGAGGCCGGCTGCCCGGGAGAGAGGACGGCGCCGTGGTCGAGGGCGGCGGCGAGGTCGAGGGGTTTGAAGGTGGAGCCGACCGGCACACCGGTCGCGTCCGCGTTGTCCGTCCAGTGTCCCTTGTTCCAGCCGGCCCCGCCGTACAGCGCCACGATCGCGCCGGTGGACGGGCTGATCGACGCCGCACCGACCTGGACGTCCTTGTCGGCCGAGCGGTGCTTCGGGTCGAGGTGCCTGTGCTCCATCGCCGCGACGGACGCCGACAGCGCGTTCACCTTCTTCTTTTCGAAGGTGGTGTAGATCTGGTAGCCACCGCGCCCCAGCTGCTGGTCCGTGAGGGAGGCGTGGGCTTCGACGTACTTCTCCGCGGCCTGCACCAGGTAACCGGTCTGCCCGGACATCCCCGCCGACGGCGAGTACGGCTTGGGCGTGGGGAACCCTGCCGCCAGGTAGCTCTGTTCCTGGGCGTCGGTGATCTCGTGGATCTTGGCCATCCGGTCCAGCACGTACGTCCAGCGTGCCTTCGCCTGGGCCTTGGCCTGCGGATCGGTGTCGGCGTGCATCAGCAGGCTCGGCTCGTTGACCGCGGCGGCGATGAAGGCCCCCTGGCTGACGTTCAGCTGGAAGGCGTGCACGTGGTAGTAGGTACGGGCCGCGGCTTCGATCCCGTAGGCGTCCCGGCCGTAGTAGCAGGTGTTGAGGTAGCCCTGCAGTATCTCCTGCTTGGACATCTGGCCACCGATCTTCAGGGAGATCATGATCTCCCTGAGCTTGCGGGTGACCGACTGGTCCTGGCTGAGGTAGGTGTTCTTCACGAACTGCTGGGTGATGGTGGACCCCGACTGCACCTCACCGCCCGTGGCCATGTGGTACACGGCGCGGAGCATGCCCTGCGTGTCGATGCCCGGATCGGAGTAGAAGGTCGCGTTCTCCGCGGCGAGGAAGTCCCACTGGACCAGTTTCGGGACCTGCGCGAGATCGACGTTCTGCCGGTTGGTCGACCCCTGGGTGGCCATCACCGAGCCGTCCGACCAGTAGTAGGTGTTGCTCTGCGCTTGCGTACTGGGGTTCGCGCCGGGGATCGTCGTCGTGGCGTAGGCATAGCCGAACAGGCCCAGCAGGCCGCCGACGAACAGCAGGAAGGTGCCGGACACCAGCTTCCACGAAGGCAGCCACCGCCGGAGGCCGCGCCTGCCCGCCCGCGGGTAGTCGATCAGACCGCGCCGGCCGGAACGCCGGGCGTCCGTACGTCGCGTGCCCGCCGCGCGGCGGGTACGTCCGCTCCGGGCCTGGGCAGCCCTCCGCGCCGCGGCCCGGCCGCCACCCGGCATACCGTCAGAACCAGACGGTACGGTCCTCCCCGACGATCGGCGCCGGTGTTCGCTCATTCTCGCCACTCCTCAGCCAAGAACACGCCCCCGCCATCGCCGCGAGACCGCCCGCCGGGTGCCCCATGAGGGCCAGACCAGGACACCCTGACGCCCTCCCGGCAACTCCTACAAGTCGTAAGAGTAAGTCGCGCTCGCATTACACATGCAACCGCCCACACAAGAACGAGCCGAAGCCCGGCATCAGACCCCGCACGGCTCCCGGTTCCCCGAAGACGACCGTGGCGGACATCAGACGGCGTGCGGCGGGAGGACTTGCCACGGCTCGCGCCGTGGATCGCACCGGAGAGGGTACCCAGAGCACAGGCAGCGGAGAAACACGTCGCCCACCAGTTCGTCGACCACCGCGATGCCGTGCCCCGGCGCAGGGGATGCGTCGGGGCGATCCGGCGTGGTGGTCGGCTAGCCGAGTGAGGTGAGGAAGGTGTTGAGTGCCTTGACCTCGGTGGCCTTGTCGGGGCTCGGGGCGCGCAGCGCCGTCAGGACCTGGTCGATCTCACCGTCGAGGAAGTGCCAGGACTGCTCGCTCCTGGGCTCAAGGCTGGACTGGTCCTTGTCCCAGGAGGTCTCCAGGTCGGTGACCCGGGTGGTCGCGGCCGACTGGTCGCCCGAATTGAGCTTTGCCAGGGTGTCGGCTGCGATCGTGCGGAACTTCGCGATCTCAGCCGGAGGGAACGGCGACGTCGCCTGCTTCGGGGTGAGATGGGCGGTTACAGGCGCGGGGGTGTCCTCCTCGCTGGCCGCGGCCGCGTGGGGCTGGTGGTGTGCCCAGACGAGAAGCGCCGCGGTTGCGACCGCTACGACGGCGTAGTAACCGAGCATGATCCGCTCACGCGCCGGGTTCAGCGCCTGTGGGGCATGCGAGAGATCGTGGGTCTCGATGACATCGCTGCGGCTGAGCGTGAGGTACACGACCGTAGCGAGGATCGCGCCCAGGAAGATCACGCTGGTCACCGCGGTGCCGAGGCCCAGGCCGCCGTCACCGCTGGGCGAGCCGAGCCAGTCGCCGAGGTTGGCACCGAGCGGGCGCGTGAGGATGTAGGCCAGCCAGAAGGAGAGCACCGCGTTGGCGCCGAGGCGCCATCCGAGAACGATCGCGACGATCAGCCCGAGAGGCAGGAACACGGAGACGCCTGCGGTCCAGCCGGTCAGTTCCAGGGTCCAGTCGCCGGTCGCGGTGCCGAGGGCAAAGGTGACCAGGACCGCGAGCCAGTAGAAGAGCTCACGGGGACGGGTGGTGATGGTGTGGACCGACAGGGTCCGCTCGCGGGCGTACCAGATCCCGAAGACAACGGCCAGGACGCCGGCGAACACGCTGCTGCTCAGCGCGAGGGGAACGCCCTGGCTGTCGGTGAGGATGTCGGTGTAGAGGGTGCCGGTCACGCTCACCACGACGACGGTGAGCCAGTACACGAACGGGACGTAGCGCTTGGTGGTGAGTTGCCAGCCCAAGGCGCCGGCCAGAACGGCGGTAAAGATCAATGCCGTGTTGATCAGGCCAACGCCGAGGTTCATGTTGATCCAGTCGGCGAAACTTTCGCCGACCGTGGTGCACAGGATCTTGATGATCCAGAACCAGATCGTGACCTCGGGAACCTTGTTCAGCATCTGCCTGGCAGGCGTCCGGAGACTCTCGGGCGTCGTCGCAGTTGTCATGTAACCCTCGCAGGGAACGAGTGGCAGCGCGGAGGGGCGTCCCTCACGCCTGCGGAACGGTAATTTTCTAGAAATGCACGGACAAACGCAGTCTCGGATTCGCAGGGCCGCATTCTCGGAATGGCCCCCGCTTTTATTCATTCCTCGGCCGCACGAGGACCTTCTGCATGCCGCGCGATGCAGGACACGCCTTTACCGACCGCTCCGCCCGGCGGGGAGAGACTTGGTGCCGTGGTCGCCGGTAGTGCGAGCATTGGCCGGCTTGGAAGGTTCGACTTCTCAGGTCAGACCGCACCCATGCGGTCGACCGGGAGGCCCCTATTCCCCCCTGGCCAGCCTAAGGAATTCATGGAGCCAATTCGAGTACTGTCCGACGGAGTCGGCCGGAATTCTGGGACCTCCGTCCCGGAAATCAACCTGCGTAGCGCGTGAATTCGCGTCGACCGATCCCCCCGTGCGACCTCCCCTCCTGGCCGCACAAAGGCTCGCCCGGCACTTCCCCGTCCAGTGCCGGAGAAGGGGTGTGAGCCCGCCTCGACCGGTTGTTCGCCGGTTCGCTGCTGCTCTCGCTGGTGGGCGCCCGCCTCTGGAAACACCGGACCATCGGACGTTTCATCGGTCATGGTCCCCGACTGTGCCAGCTGGAACCTGAACACATCCTGACTGCCACCGTCGGCGTGCGGCTGCGGATGTCCCCAGGAGCCTGCCTCCGGCACAGGGAGGTTGTCTGTGCCCCCGAGGTGCGGGCCGGGGCCCGCAGTCGAGCGCGTCCGGAGCTGACAGGAGGAACTACCGGCCCGGCTCGTAGCTCAGGCCGGGCGTCCCGACGCGTGCTCCGGTTCGACGACATCCCTGCGGGTGGCGGAGAGGTAGATGACCAGTCCGAGGATGACCGCCAGGAACAGGGCGCTGGTCACGACGGTGCCGAGGCCCAGGCCGCCGTCGCCGGTGGGCTGGGAGAGGTAGTCGCCGATCGAATCGCCCAGCGGGCGGGTCAGGATGTAGGCGATCCAGAAACTCCACAGCGCGTCCAGGTCCAGCGCGAAGTGCGCGATGGCCACCGCGGCGATGACCGCCGCGAAGAGGACGGCGGACAGCCAGTAGCCGAGGTCAATACGCTCGGACACCAGGTCACCGGCCGCGGCGCCCAGGGCGAAGGTGAACAGGACCGCCGACCAGTAGAAGGACTCCCGGCCGGTGGTGTCGATGTGGTGGATGGACAGGGTCCGCTCGCGCCGGTACCAGACGACGAACACGAGCGCGAGGACGATCACGAAGACCGTGGTGCTCGTCTCCAGCGGCACGCCCATGCCCTCGGTGAGGTCGTCGCTGATCAGCGTGCCGACGACGCTGATCAGCGCCACCGCCGGCCAGTACACGCCCGGCCGGTAGGCGCTGGAGCGGAACTGGACCACCAGGACGACGGCCAGCAGGGCACTCATCAGCACCGACACACCGGTCAGCCCGAGACCCGCCCTCTCGTTCAGCAGGTCCGCCGCGGTCTCGCCGACCGTCGTACACAGCACCTTGATGATCCAGAAGTAGACGGTGACCTCGGGCACCTTGCTCCGACGCAGCCGGTCCCGAGAACCGGGGGCCTGACCTGCCTCCGGGACCACCGGACTCTCTGACGCTTCATGGATCACACTGCCCGACCATGCCACCGGGCACCTGAACGCATCCTGACTGCTGTCCTCGAACGCTTCCCCTCCTGGACGACGCACGCTCCCGCGCCACCGGCGGAGGACTGGACGGCTCGGGCCACACCGGTGTGTTCAGGCTCCGGCTGGACAGCCTCGCCGCCTCGCGCACCCGCCTTCCGCTGATCGAGGGGAGCTGTTGCATTCGCGAACCTGCGATCCGCGCCCGGGCCCGGGTCAGACCCGGACAGGTGCGGCGTCGCGGGCCGGCAGTTCGAGTCCGAGGTTCTCGCGGAGCGTGGTGCCGGTGTAGTCGGCGGCGACGATCTTTCGTCTGCGCAGCTCGTGCAGGAGGCCGTTGACGACGAAGTCGTGCTGGCGCGGGTCCGCGAGACCGCCCAGCGAGATCACGTCCAGGACGCCTGCGCGGAAGCGTTCCTCGACGGCGTCGGCGAGTTGCTCGGGGGTGCCCGCGGCGGCCCAGTGTCCGGTGTCCTGTGCCGCGATGATGAGCTCCCGCAGCGTGTAGCCCTGCCGCGCGTAGCCGGTGAAGATGTCGACCCGGCCGCGGCGGCGGTTCACCGACGCCACGTCGGGCAGCAGGCTCTCCGGCAGCGTCGCGTCGAGCGGGAGCTCCGACAGGTCGACGCCGCCGCCGAGCATGTCGGCCAGCTGGGCACGGCCGCGTTCGAAGTCGATCGACTCCCGCTTCTCGCGTACGAGCCGCTTCGCCTCCTCCTCGGTGGCGCCGTACGTGGCGTGGAACGAGCTGAAGATCAGCGGCAGTCCATCGGCCCGTCCCAGGCCCTGGGCCTGGTCGCGGATCTTCCGGGTGAAGTCCAGAGCGTGGTCGAGGGTGGGCAGCGACGTGAAGACGATTTCCGCGTAGCGGGCGCCCAGCGCCGTCCCCGCCGCGGACTGCCCGGCCTGTATCTGCACCGGGCGCCGCTGCGGCAGCGGTGGGATGTTCAGCGGGCCGGTCACGGTGAAGAACCGCCCGGAGTGGTTGATCGGGTGTACCCGGTCGCGCTGCAGCACCGCCTTCCCGTCCGCACCGGCCGCCAGGGCGCCGGGTTCCCAGCTGTCCCACAGCGCGTTGACCACTTCCAGTGTCTCCGCGGCGCGCGCGTAGCGCTCCTCCGGGCTGGGCAGTTCGCCGGCGCCGAAGTTCTCCTCACCGATCGAGGAGGTCACCAGGTTCCAGGCGGCCCGCCCGTTGCTGACGTGATCGAGGGTCCCGAAGAGCCGGGCCAGGTTGAACGGGTGGTGGAAGGTGCTCGACACCGTCGCGATCAGGCCGATCCTAGAGGTCACCTGGCTCAGCGCCGAGACGAAGACCAGCGGCTCCTGCGAGCCGATCGCGCCCTGGGCGTCGAACCTGAGCAGATCGGCGGTGAACAGCGCGTCGAACCTTGCCGCCTCGGCGAGCTTCGCCACCCGCACGGCAGTGTCCAGAGTGGATCGGGTCGGGTCGATCGCCAGGTCGTACGTCTCCGACGTACCACCGGCTCCGGTCACGGTCTTCAGTGTTCTGGGCTGCTTTGCGCTCACTACTCGTCCGTTCTCATCGATGTCGGTGGCATCTGGGGGTGGTGGCTTTTTCCGGGGGCGGCTTTTCAGGGACGGGAGAACGCCCGCGCACGCGCGATCAAGCCAGGCCCGGCATCACGGGCGCACACGGGGGTGCTGGGAGGAGACCGGGAGGTACGGTCAGCGACAGAGCGCGGCGTGGGTCCGGCACAGGTCGACGTGCCGTACGCGAGCGCTTTTCCGCACAGTTTCTCTACACCCCCCGGCTCGACGCCCGGATCGCCCCGCTCCCCTTCCCCGGCGCGTCGGCCGCCTCGGACGCCGTGCTGCGTGGTCAGCGCAGCCGGGGCAGCAGTTGGTCGCCGATGCGGCTGATCTCCTGCTTGTAGGGGGTGTCCGAGAGAACGAAGTGGGTGATGCCGAGCTTGCGGTAGTTGTCCAGCGCCGTGGCGACATCGGCAGCGGAGCCGACCAGCCAGGTGGTTCCCGCTCCCCCGCCGCCGAACCTGCCGGGCGTGGTGTACAGGCAGGTGTCGAGCACCTCGCCCCGCGCGGCGAGGTCGAAGAGCCGCCGCTGTCCGACCGCGGTCCTGCGGTCCCCCGCCCAGGTCAGCTCCTTCCCCCCGTCCGCCGCCATCCGCGCGACCCGCTCCTCGGCCGCGCGCCACGCCTCCGCCGTGGTGTCGCGCACCAGCGCGGTGATGCGCAGCCCGAACTCGAGCGGCTTGTGCCTGCGGTCCACCTGCTCGCTCAACGCCTTGAGCCGGTCGATCCGTTCGGCGAGTCCGTCGAGTGGTTCGCCCCAGAAGAGCTGCACGTCCGCCTCCGCCGCCGACACCCGCTCGGCGGCCTCGGACGCACCGCCGAAGTAGAGCGTCGGATGCGCTCTCGTGCCGGTCACGTACGGGCGTGGCGCCACCGTGGACCGGCCGACCTGGAAGTGCTCGCCGTCGAACGTCACGTCGTCCTCGGTCCACAGGCGTCGTACGAGATGGAGGAACTCCCGGGTGCGGGCGTAGCGTTGTGCCGGATCGCTTCGGGTGTCCCCGTACGCGGCGAGGTTGTCCAGTCCGCTGACGATGTTGACCAGGACCCGGCCGCGGCTGAGCTGGTCGAGTGTCGCCGCCGCACTGGCGAAGTGAGCCGGCTGCCAGTAACCGGGGCGGATCGCGATCAGGGGCTTGAAGGTGGTGGTCCGGGCGGCCAGCGCTGTGGCGACGGTGAAGGTGTCCGGACGTCCCCACCCCGTTCCCAGGAGTGCACCGCCCCAGCCGTGTTCCTCGGCGGCGCGGGCCAGTTCGGTGGAGTACTCGACGGATCCCCAGCCGGTTGTCGTGTCGTCACCGCGATGTCCCGGCTCGACGGTGTTGGGGATGTACCAGAGGAATTCCGGGCTCATCGTGCTTCCGATCGCTGTGCGGGTGGCGGCTGTCAGAAGGCGGGCGGAGGGATACCGCCTCAGGCACTGTGCGCGGATCGGTGTCGAGTGTCCGGGGCAGCCGGACTTCACGTCCTTGCGGGTCAGAGCGGACGCGGCAGCACGCGACAGTGGACTGGCGAAGGGGACCAGAGGATCAACACTGGGCGCTGGACACCCGTACGAGGTCGACGCATCGTTCGCTGGTGAGCATCAGGACCTCGGGCATGCGATCGAGTCTCCGAGTGATCGATCGGAATGTCAATGCACCTGATTCGCCGCTGGACGGCCAGTACGGAGCCGACCGCCGTCGGCCTCTTCCGACCTGATTGGATTCGTCCTGCACCGACCCCTCACCTGGACGGACCTTCCCCGCATGGCATTTGGCGCCCCCTCCCATCGAGCGGCCGACGACCGCTACGAAAGGCTCGGCGACTACCGCAGGGCCGGCGACTCCGGCCTCGAACTCCCCGCCTTCTCGTTCGGCCTCTGGCAGAAGTTCGGGACGGACCGCCCCTACGCGACCCAGCGCGAGATAGTGCTGCACGCCTTCGACCTCGGCATCACCCACTTCGACAATGCCAACCGCTATGGCCCGCCACCGCGCGCCGCCGAGAAGTTCTTCGGCACGGTGCTCCGAAAGGACCTCGCGCCCTACCGGGACGAGCTCGTCCTGTCGACCAAGGCCGGCAACCCGCTCGGTCCGAGTCCCTACCTCAAGGGCGGCTCCCGCAAGTCGCTGCTGGCCTCGCTCGACCACAGCCTGCGCGATCTCGGCACCGACTACGTCGACATCTTCTACAGTCACAGCCCCGACCTCTCCACCCCGCTGGAGGAGACCGTCGGCGCTCTGGTGACCGCGGTCCAGTCCGGAAAGGCGCTCTACGCAGGCATCTCCAACTACACCACCGAACGGGCCCACGAGGCCGCGGAGTTGCTCCGCCGGGCCGGGGTCCCACTGCTGGTCCACCAGCCTCGTTACTCGATCTTCGATCGTCGCCCGGAACTCGACGGCCTGCTCGAACTCGCCGCCGAGGACGGCTTCGGCCTCGTGGTCTACAGCCCGCTCGCCCAGGGCCTGCTGACCGGGAAATACCTCGACGGTACGATCCCGCCGGGCGCCCGCGCCCGTGACAGCGCCTTCCTGTCGCCCGACGCCATCGATGACACCTACCGCGAACGCGCGACGGCGCTCAACGAGATCGCCCGGCGGCGGGGCCAGTCGCTGGCGCAACTCGCCTTGCAGTGGGTTTTGCGACAGCCCCAGGTGACCAGCGCGCTCATCGGCGCGAGCTCCACATGGCAACTGGACCACAACCTCAAGGCGCTGGACTTCCCGCCACTGACGGACGAGGAACTCACGCTGATCGACCAGCACGGCGTCCACGGAACCGGCTCCCGCCCCTGACCACCCCGGCGGCATCCGCGGTCACCCGGGCAGGTGGGGCCGGGGGATTCGGCACGCGCGATCCACCGTCGCTTCCTCCAGCACACGTCGCCGAAAGCGCGCACGGCCCGCCGCGCACGCGATCAGCCGAGCTTGAGGTGGGCACCGATCTCCCCGGCGACCTCGGGGTGGGAGAGATACTCCACGATGTCGTGGGCCCGGTCCCGGGCGTTGATGACGGCGGTGTCGGTCACCGTGCCCGCCCAGTCGTCGGCCAGCGGGCACCCGATGGCCACCGCGTCGGACGGGCACCACGCGTTGAGCCAGTCCGTCACCGCGTCGGGGCGCTTCGGTCCGCCGATGAGCAGCCTCTTGTACACGCTGTCCAGCCCCAGCGGGCTGCCCACCGTGGTGAGGTGGATCGTGCGCAGTGCGGGCGACAGCCGTGTGGTGAGGTCCATACCGACCACCGTGCCGAGGCTGTGGCTGACGAGTACCAGCTCCCCCTCCTCCGGGAGCGTCTCCAGCACACAGTCCAGGACCGCGTCCCTGACGCTCCGGTCGTCGAGATACGCGGCCACGTCATGGAGGACCAGGGCGATGGTCCAGGCGTCGATGTCGCTCCTCGCGGCCAGCCAGCTCAGCCGGCGCTGAAGGTGTCCGACGAGGTCGCCCAGACCGATCCGCTCGGCCTCCGACGGCCTCTCCGGTGGCAGGTTCCACCTGCTCGCGGCCTCGCCGATCATCTCCTCGTACACCGCTCGGGAGGTGGGCGACGCGGGAGCGACCGCCTCTGCCGGGGAGAGACTCATGGCCTCGGTGAGACGTGGCACGGCCTCGTGCGCCGGGAGCACCTGCACCAGTCGATCGCCGTAGTAGGGGAACCAGGCGTCTACCGGATCGACCGGTGGCAGCCCGGCGCGGGCGAGTCCCTGGTTGAGGCCGGCGACCCATTCGCGGCGCAGGTCTTCCGGGATCTTGTGCTCCTGGGAGCGCCCGTGCAGGAAGACCAGATGGCGCTCGCCGCCGAACGCGCCGTCCCGGGCGCGCAGGCCCGTGTGCGTGACCGCCGTCGTGGTCGGCGTCGTGGTCGCCGTCGTGGCGGCCGGTCCCGGTACGGCGAGTGCGGGCGCCGGAGCGGGCGCGGTGGACTCCGCCAGGCCCAGACCCGACTCGGTGCCCATGTCCGCCAGCGGGTCCGGGCCGGGCGGGCCGCCGGGCGGCAGTTGCGCGAGGTGCCGCAGGATGGAGCTGACGCGTACGCCTTCGTTGGCGACCCAGTCGACCGCGTCGTCGCCGTCACCTGGCTGCCACACCTGCCCGTCCCCGCGAAGGACGCGCCCCTGGTCGTCGGTCTTCGGCACCCCGCTGTGGTGGAGCGCGACGACCTCCCACTGGTCGTTGAAGACCGGGGAGCCGGAATTGCCGGGCTCTGTGTCCGTCGTGTAGTGGAGGAAGTCGTCGAGCCGCACCTGGAGCATGTTGTCGCGGACGGCGATCTCCTTCAGGCGCCCCATCGGGTGGCCGATCACGTTGACCGGCTCGCCGATGACCAGCTTGCCCGGTTGGGCGCTGAGGCGGTTCCAGCCGAACGTCTCACCCGGCGGCCGCCCGCTCGGATCCGGGGCGACCAGTACCAGGGCGAAGTCCAGGCGCTCGTCGGCCACGAAGAACGCGTCCGGGTCCAGCTCCAGCCGCATCGGCGGCTGCGGGGCGTTGTCCACGGTGACCTGGGCGTCGAACTCGACGAAGCACTGCCGGGCCGCCTGTGCGTCGGTGAGCACATGGTGGTTGGTCATCAGCAGCCTCGGCGACACCAGGAAGCCGGTGCCCAGCGGGAGTTCCCGGCCGTTCTCCCGTACCGATATCCGGGCGACGGTTCGCGCCGCCCGGGCACCGCGCGGCAGGAAGCTCCACGCCTGGAGTTCCTTGGACACCCCGAGGATGCGTTCGAAGGCGTCGGGCGCCGTCAGCGGTTCGGCGCGCACGGCCTCCACGGCCATGGAGGCGGATACCGCGTGCCGGTCCAGCAGCCGCGTGGCGCGCGCGGCGAGCGCCTGCCGCGAGTCGGGGAAGGGCACGCCCGCATCCATTTGCTGCTGTACGGCGCTGCGCTCGTCGCTGGTCGCGCGGTACCGTCCGGCGGCCGCGGCGACCTGGCGTGCGCGTTCCTCACCGGTCCGCTCCGTCGCTCGCATCTCAGGTCTCCTTCGGTGCGGCGCTGTGCCACGGCACGAAGGCGTTGGTCAGCCCGGAAAGGACCGTACGCAACTCGGGGTGGTGGCGCAGCAGAACGGTGACCATGCTGTTGTCGTCGATCCAGGCCATGCCGGCCTTGGAGTAGACCTCGGGGGTGTAGTGGGTGGTGAAGAACCGGTCGCTGTTCAGCCGGCGCGAGGCCATGAGAATGAAGATGCGGAACGCCGTGTCGCTGAAGGCGAATCCGGCCGGCAGCTTCTCCGCGTACAACCCGACCATCAGGTCGACCTTCTCGATGTCGCCGTCGTAGAGCCGCTCGATCCGCTCGGCCCAGGCCGGATCGTGCGCCAGCTCCGTGAAGCTCGCCGCGGGCCTGAGCCGCAGCAGCCGCCGGAACTCGTTGTAGCGGGGCACCCCCAGTTCCCGGGAGCGCAGGATGTCGGTGGCGGCGAGATCCTGCAGGTGCCCGTCCGGCCGCTGGAACTCCTGAAGGAACCTGGGGAAGTTGTGCAGGGTGACAAGTCCGGGATGCAGCGTGCCGAAGCTGTAGAGCAGGTCGGCCATCTCCGTGGTCTCCAGGAACTTCAGCGCTTGCGGGCCGGAGATGTCGCGCAGGGTGCAGTGGCGCAGGGTCGTGTCGTCGGCGACGGCGCGCAGGTGCCAGTCGTCGCGGACCAGCGGATGCATGCGGTACACCGCCACGAACTCCTCGGTGAGGGCGTACGGGACGCCGTAGTGATCCGTCTCGCCGCCGGGGATGCCGCTGATGACCTCGCTGTCGCCGACGCGCCCGAACAGGTTGTGGACGCGCTCGCCCGCGATACCCCACCAGTTGGCGCGCAGCGCCTTGACGGTGGTGGGATGGCTGATCACGGCCGGCGTCCACTCCACGGTGTGGATCTTCGCGAGCAGCGCGGAGTTGACGAGCCGGGCGCGCTGGAACAGTTCCTCGTCGTTCCAGGACGGGTAGGCGGCGTGCAGGTGGTCGCAGATCGCGTTGTGTTCCCGGGTGAACAGATCCTGCATCATGGCGAGGCCCAGCCAGAAGCCGGGAACGTGCGTGGGGTCCTGGGAGGGGTCGGCCGGAACGGGAGCCCGCTCGTCGTCCCACAGGTGCAGGCCGCCCAGTTCTCCGGTGCGCAGCTGCTGCAGTTCGGCCTCGTTCTTCCCGTAGATCTGGGACGCGTCCCACCAGTGGGAGGACACGTTGACGCGGGTGTCGGGCGTACCGGGGGGCGCCTGGGGGTCACGAGTGGGGTCGTCCGGGGTCCGCATGATGGTCATGGGGTGTTCGGGCCAGGGGTCGTCGTCCACCAGGGAGACCTCCCAGGGCCGGTCCGCGGGGCTCGTGCCGTGGCTGAACCAGTCGCGGATCATGAACTGGAGCCAGGCGGCGACCAGGGAGTTGACGGATTCGGCCGGGATGAGCTCGTCGCGGGTGAGCAGGGCACGGCTGACCTCACGCGGGCTGGGCGCGGACAGGACGTCCTCGGGTGTGGTCGGGGCGATGGCCGACAGCGGAATGTTCCGGCCGAAGCGGGTGCCGGCCATCCCCATGCGCGGCTCGCCGAGGTCGTTGTGGCTGCCGTCGGCGGTCCGGTTGACCTGGTGGCTCGCGGACGGGGGCGCGGGCTCGGGCTCGTTGACCGCGGGCAGCCCGCCGGTGTCGTACAGGTTCTTCTGCCGGAGCCTGACGCGCAGTCCGAAGAGCGTCAGCAGGCCTGCCGCCACGGGCAGTCTGTCCCAGCCGATGCGGCGGTCGATGTACTGGGCGGCGCCGGTGATGATCCGCCAGGGAAGTGTCGTGCGGTATCCGGCCGGAGACCGCCGTGGGGCGCTTCGGTGCGTGCTCATCGCGATACTCCTCGGGTGGCTCCTGATCATGTCGTTCAGGGACGGCGTGGTTGTGGGGATCGGTCGTAGGCAGCGTCGCGGAGGATCACGTCGCTCGCCTTCTCGCTGATCATGTAGATGGGGGCGGCGACGAAGAAGCCGGGAATACGGGGGAAGACCGAGGCGTCGACGATCCGCAGCCGGTCCACCCCGCGGACCCGGAACGCGCTGTCGACCACGGCCGAGGGGTCATCGGCGCGTCCCATCCGGCAGGTGCACGACGCATGGTGGCCCCAGGCCTCGTCCTGGACGAAACGGCGGACGGCGTCGCGGTCACCGAACTCCTCGCCGGGCCACAGCTCCTGGCGGACCACGGAGTCGGCCCTGCGGTTCATCCCGCGGACGAACTCCACGGCGTCGGCCATCGCTTCGAGATCCAGGCCCTCCTTGTCCGTGCCCTCGGTGAAGTAGTGGAAATCGACCAACGGGGTGTCGCGCGGGTCCGCGGATCGCAGCCGGACCCGGCCTCCCGTGTTGTGGGTACGGCTCTTGAGAATGGCCCAGGTGAAGCGGTCCTTGTGGTGTACCAGGTCGAGGGAGTAGCCGGGGCGGTAGCCCCGGAAGTCGAACGGGCCGCCGAAGATGAACAGGTCGGGGGCATCCAGGTCCGGGCGGGACTTGCGGGTGATGCCGAGCACGGCGCCGTTGGTGGTGTAGCGGCCCCTGCCCTCCTGCCATGCCCGGTAACAGCGGTCCGGTTCGGTCCCGGGCTTCGGAGCATGGAAGTCACACTCCTTGACGACCGGGAACTCGCGGCGCATCTGGCTGACCACGCCGACTTCGTACCGGTCCTGGAGATTCCCGCCCACCCCGTGCAGGCCGACGCGCACGGGGATACCGTGCCGCGCCAGTTCCTCGGGTGGTCCGATGCCCGAAAGCATCAGCAGCTGGGGCGTGTTGAAAGCCCCTGCGGCCAGGATGACCTCGCGGGAGGCGAGGACCCGGTGCAGCACCGCCGGCCCGGAGTCCGGGCGGCTGCCGGGATCGGCCCGGTAGGCGTGCGCCTGGTCCAGGTAGTCGATGCCGGTCGCCGCGTTTTCCTCGTCCAGTACGATCCGGGCGGCCAGCGCGTGGGTACGGACCACCAGGTGATCCGGCTGATCGCGCTGCACGGCGCGGACGCGTTCGCGAACGGCGCTGCGGCGGCCGCCGGCCGTGGAGATGGGGATCTGCCACAGCCCTTGCAGCGCCTGGGTCTGCACCCGCCGGTCGTTGGGGTCGACGAAGGAGCCGAATCCCTCGAGGGGGGACAGCGGCCGGTCGAGGAAGCCGGCCAGCGTGTCCTCCGCGGCGGAGAGGATGACCTTCAGCAACTCCGCGTCCTGCACTGCGAGTCGGGGGTCGGCGAGCGCGGTGGGCAGCCAGCCGTCGAACCCGTGCCGGGCGTCGTTGCGGTACCGGGCCGACACGATGGGCAGGTTCCGCACCACCGCGGCCAGCAGCGGGTTGCCGGGCGGCTTCTTGGGCCTCGGCCGGTAGGTACAGCGCTCCAGCCGCTCGAAGTACCGGCGCATGGCCGTGCTGTGCCAGGTGGCGTCGCCGGTCTCCGCCGCGATGGCGTCCCAGTCGCGATCGTACGGATAGACGGTGATCAGCGCATGGTGTGCGGTGCACCCCCCGACCGCCCCGGCACGCGGGTAGAGGATGCCTTTGCCCGGTACGAACTTGGTGTCGCGCCGCTGCTGCCGCTCGTCGGCGTAATGCCGTACGAAGTAGTTCCAGCACTGCGCGGGGTCCTCGGAGGCGTCGGCGTGGAACGCGGGCACCAGGTAGCTGTCGTTGTCCTCGGCACCGCCGGCGTCCAGGAGCAGGGTGCGCATGCCCGCGGCCGCGAGGTTGGCCGCCAGCGGTCCGCCACCCGCGCCGGCGCCGACGACGACGTAGTCGAAGCCCGTCTGGGTGGGGGGAGCGGCCCCGGCCTGGGCCTTCACGTCGGCTTGTCCTTCGAGGAGTTGGCGAGCGCGGCCGTGGCGCCGATGGCCAGGGCGGTGTTGACGGCCGAGATGAGGGTGGTCATGACCGCGGTGCGCGGCGAAACGTGCCCGTGGATGCCGAGCGTTGCCGCTGTCACGGTGTCACTGCCGTGGATCAGGATCCCCTCGCGCAGGTCCTCCCTCAGCCGTTCGCCGCTGTGGGTCAGCAGACCGATGCCGAGCAGGACCGTGCGGATACCGAAGAGACGAAAGGCGTAGACGGCTGCCGGGCTGGGCGGATCGCGGTCGGGATCGAACCGCCGGATGAGCACTTCCGGTGCCAGCAGACCGGCGGCTCCGTTGAAGAGTCTGATTCCGGCAAGGAGGTACACCGGGACCGGGCGGCTGGAGGCAGGGACCGTGGCCATGATCGCTCCTGTGGAAGCGTACGGGTGCGGGTGAGCACTGAGGTCGTGGTCACCCGCCGCCTTCGAAGAGGGTCCAGCCCGAGGAGACGTCAGGGGGCGCGCCGACATTGGCGTAGTCGCCCCCGACGAGCGTCGAGGTCCGGGCGGTCCCGTCGTCCTTGTAGAAGAACAGGCTGTCCGTGTGCCTGCGGACGCCGTCCTGAAGGGTCCCGTAGCCCACTCCGCTCTCGGGAAACCCGACCGGCTCCTGCCCGGCTGCGGAGACCAGGTTGTCGCACGAACTGGCCATGGTTCCCCAGCCCTTGCTGAAGTTGCCGTACGTGCGCACCCCCTGGCACCTGCCGTTCTCGAGGGTGCCGGTGACGCCCTGTCCGGCGTCCCTGCCGGTCCCGGCCTTGTAGAACAGGATCGAGCTGCTCGGGGTCGTCCGGCTGCAATAGGGCGAAGCGGCGGTCATGATTCTCCCCTCTTCCCTCGCACATGGACGCGTGCGGTCGGCCATCGGGGCACGCTGGAAATCCCCCGCACCACAGTCGTGCGCGGTCTGCAGGGGGGAGGCCCCTACGCACGCGTCGGACAGCCGGCCCCGCCCCGCCCGAGCCTGTGTCGGGCTGTGCCCTGTCGAGCTCGTTGCGCGCTCGTTGACAGACGTCCTCGTTCATCGTGCGCCGTCCACGGCCGCACCGCATCCGCAGCGCTGCCGCCGGCAGATAGTTGTAGCGCGTGGTCTCCGGGCAGTCCCCCGACCGCAACAAGCGGCCCCAGTCCCGCAGGAACCCCGACCAGGTCTTCGACAGACCCACGGTCATCCTCCCCAGGTCCAGCAAGGGCACCTCCGCCGGCCTCCGAGCAAAGGTGCCGATGAGCGACATGTTCAACCTCGAAGGACGGCGCGCGCGGTGGGCGGCGGTCCGTCGTCTGCCCGGGCACGCGGGACAGTGCCGGGCAGAGCGGCGGCGAGAAACGCTCCGGTCGTCAGCGCGCTGGTGGAGAAGCGTCTCAGGGGTGGGCTCCTCGTGGTGCGGGGTCGGAAATGACCTGCCCCGCCCCTACGGAAACCCACCCGGCAACCGGGGCGAAGGGCCCGCGATCAGGCGGCGCGTGCGGCGCGGCCGGCCACCCACGTGGCGGCGGCATCCGCGACGCGACGCCCCAGCGCCTCGGCGGTGGCGATATCGCTGGCCGTCACCCCCTCTGTCCCCTGATCCGCGTTGGACTGAGCGGCGGCACCCAGGAAGAAGCCCAGCCTGTTGAGATCGTTCTCGCTCCCCTTGGACGAGTTCCAGCCCCCCGGCAGGCCGAGCGCGATCCAGTGCATACCGTGCTGCGACGCCAGCGTCGCGAAGTACTGGAGAGTCGACTGCTTGTCGCCTGCCTTGGAAGCCGAGTTGGTGAATCCGGCCGCCAGCTTGTCCTTCCAGACCTGCCCGAACCAACGCTCGGAGCTGGCCTCCGCGAAGCCGTGGAAGGCGGTGGCAGCGGTTCCCATGTAGGTGGGGGAACCAAAGACAATCGCATCCGAGGCGTCGAGCTGCCTCCACTGGGCGTCGGTGATCTCACCGACGGCGATCAGGTTCACGACGGCGCCGGCCTCCTTGGCGCCACGCTGGACGGCCTCGGCGATGACGGCGGTGTGACCGTAGCCGGAGTGGTAGGCGATGGACACGATGGGCGAAGTCACAAGTACCTCCTACGCTTGAAATTGAATGCTTTCGAGATTCAACTTATTGGCGTCCTCGCAGGTGAACCGGGTAGGAGGCTGACAGAACATGGTTAAAATCCGACACTTGGGTGTGACGGCTGCTCCGGTTACGCTGGCGTCGGCCAGGTTCCCTGCGTGATGGTGGCTACTGGTGACGGCGAGAAGACGACAGGGCGCATCACGGGAGATCACGGACATCGGCTTCGCTCCCGCGGTCGGCACACCTGCCGGCATCGAGATCATCTCTCTGGCCGACCTGCGGGAGCGGGCCGCCGTCCACATGGCCGAAGGACGGCTGCAGGCACCGCAGCGACCCACGTTCCACCACTTGATCACCCTCTCCAGCGGCTCGTTGTGGCACACGGTGGACTTCACCGGCTACGCCCTCGAACCGGGCTCCTGGCTCTGGACCCGGCCTGGTCAGGTGCAGCAGTGGGGCGATCTGGACGGCGCCGAGGGCACCCTGGTCCTCTTCGAGGGCGCCTTCCTGGATCCGGCCACCGTTGCCGCAGCGCGGGTCGACGATCCGTACGGCCCCGCGCTCCAGGTTCCGGGTCCCGAGGACCGTCACGCGCTGGAGATGGCCGTGGACCATCTGGCGCTGGAGTTCCAGGCGTTGCGTGGCATCCCCCTGGAAGCGCACGTGGCGGTGTTGCGCCACCTGCTGGCGGTCCTCGTGCTGCGCCTTTCGCAGCGCACCGCGCCCGTCGGCAGCCCGGCACCGGACCCGGGAGAGACATTCCTCCACTTCCGTGACGCGGTCGAACGCGACTTCGCCCGCACCCGCCGTCTGGAGGACTACGCCCGAGCCCTGGGCTACTCACCCCGCACCCTCGCCAGGGCCGCGCTGACCGGTGCCGGAGTGGGAGCGAAGGAGTTCATCGACCGGCGGGTCGTCCTGGAGGCCAAGCGCCTCCTGGCGCACGGCGATCAATCGGCCGCCCGTGTCGCGGCGCAACTGGGCTTCAGCAGCGCCACCAACTTCAGCAAGTTCTTCCACCAGCGCACCGGCCAGTCTCCGATCGCCTTCCGCGCGACCATCCGCGGCCGCTCCCCGGAGGACGACGGGAGCTGAACGCCCGACGCCAGGCGACGCGGGCGGTGAGCACCGCTCCCGCGAGTGGAGCCAACGGACCGCAGGGCGAGCCGCTCCATCTCGGTGCGCGTTTCGGCCCAGGCGCGCCGCTCACGCGGCGTAGGGGTGTCAGCGGTCCGCACATGCAGACCGGCGAAGAGCGGGACCCCGACCACCACCGCGCGGTCCTCGGACTGCCACAGCTACTCGGTGCGCCGGCGGTCTCCTTGAAGCACCTCCGGGACGATCACCCCGGTGGGCGGGGTGCCCTTCGAGGGGTTGAGTGAAGGTGGCTTCAGGCGGCCGTGGTGGCGGCCACGTGCTGATCCAGGGCATGGGTGAGCGCGTCGGCCGAGGCGACCGGGCCGCCCAGGCGGTCGGTGCCGTGGGCGGTGTGCAGTAGCAGCGTCGGGTAGGCATCGACGCCCAGACGGCGCACCTCGAGGAAGTCGGCCTCCGCCTCGGCACGGGCGGCGGGCGAAGCGAACGCGGCCGCCACCGCCTCGGCGTCCAGACTCAGCTCGGCCGCGAGCTCCCGGTACAGTCCGGCAGCGGACAGGCTGCGGCCGTCACGGTACCAAGCACGCTGCATCGCGACCGCCGCGTCCAGGGCGTTCACGCCCGGCTGGCTGCGCAGCGCGACCAGGCCGGCGGCGGCATCGGCGGAGTCCATCACCACGTTTCCGTCCGCCAGCGCGGCCCGGTAACCGTCGCCGAAAGTGACACCGGTCAGTTGCGTGATGCGCTCGTTGGCGCCGGGGATGTGCGGGTAGGCCGACACCGGAAGTGCGCGCGAACCCGTGAACAGACCGCCGGACAGCACTCGCAGCTCCAGCCGGTCCGCGTTGGCGGTGGCGAACTCGTGCAAGGCGGGTCCGAAGCCGTAGCACCAGCCGCAGTAGGCGTCGAAGGCGTACGTCAGCTGAATGCGCTCCACAGAACTCATCGCGCTTCGTCCTTTCCGGAATCCGTCACCCGGCTCTCCGCATCGTCCGGGCCGATGCCGTCAAAACTATGTTCAGAAGCCCGTCGTGGCCGGGTGCGCAGACGACTCTCCATGGTCAGAATCCGACTGCCCTGCGATCCCCTCAGGGAAGAAGGACGGGCCTTCGGGCGGAGGCGTGCATGTCATGCATATGCCATGCAGAACGCCCGCCCGGACGTCTCCGGCCGGGCGTTCCGTGGTTGCGACGCGGCAGCCCCACGTCTGCCCTGTCGTTGTGCGGCTAACGCAGCGTGGTGTTGCCTTCGCCGCCGACGACGACGGGGGCGCCCTCCACCGGCGTGGCCTCGCCGACATCCCAGCTCTTCGGCTTCGCGCCGGGCACCTCGACGAGTGACGGCTCCTCGGCCGTGACGGGGCCGCCCTCGACGACCGTGAGGTCACGCAGCTTCTTGGCGGTACCCGGCTTGATGTGGTGCGGGTGCGGGTTGCCGGGCGCCTCGGAGACCGTGACCCCGTCGTGCTTGGTGGTACCACTGCCGGTCGAGGCCGCAGCGGCAACGCCACCCGAGGCGAGCAGTACGGCCAGTGCGCCGGCCATCACGGCACCCTGACGACGCGAGACGCTGTTCCTACGCACCTTCATGCGTTCAACTCCTTCGCAGGCGGAGGGAGGCAGGGGTACCGGCACGCGTCCGGCCCCGTCTCCCCTGTGATCGAGAACGAGGCAACTCTCGCCCCAGCCGGCTGAAGATCCGCTGAACGTCCTGAAGATCCCCTTCAGTACCTGGCGTCTCAGGCTCGATGCCTGACGTCGAAGTCGACGGAGTGGGCGGTCGGCTTGCCAAGCAGCTCGACGGGGAACGCGGAGGTGATCGCCTCCCGGTGTCGGCGTACCAGCACTACCTGGTCCCAGGTTCAGCTCTACGCGTCCATGAGCGCGGTGGCCGTGAGCCAC
This sequence comes from Streptomyces sp. GbtcB6, assembly GCF_019091475.1. Classification (NCBI taxonomy): domain Bacteria; kingdom Bacillati; phylum Actinomycetota; class Actinomycetes; order Kitasatosporales; family Streptomycetaceae; genus Streptomyces; species Streptomyces sp. GbtcB6. The sequence continues at coordinate 22,758 of NZ_JAGXJL010000058.1, forward strand.
ACGACCGCCCGGTTGAGGCGTTCGGGATGGAGGGAGCACATGGCATCGAAGAATTCGATCCGGCTCGTGGCCTCCTTCAGGAGCCTGTCCGTGTCACGGATGTACTGCCGAGTCTCCTCGATGGTGGCCGGACTGTCCGGAAGTGCCTTGTTCTTGTGCCCGCAGACGACGTGGCGCGGCGCGAGACGCTCGACCGCGTCGAGCGCCTGAAGCCACTTCGCACGCCCGCCATCCGCGGATTCCGAGAGGTACGCGTGCACGCCGTTGTAAACGACATCGCCGGCGACGACGAGCCCGATCGAGGGAACGTGCAGCACGGTGGTGCCGTCGGTATCGCTGTGCCCGACTTCGACGGAGTGCAGAACGTTGCCCTCCAGAAGAAATCCCTGCGGTGGTACGGGCCGTGCGAGCACGGGAGTCGGCGGGATCTGACCGGGGAACAGGTTGTCCCACTGGGCCCTTCTGAATTCCGCCGAGCTCTGCTGCCGCATGAGACGGATGCTGTCCTCGCCTGCGAGGACCACGGCGCCGGGGAAGCGCTCGACCAGAGGGCCGGAGCCGAACCAATGGTCACCGTGGCCATGCGTGATGAAAATGTGCTCGAGGCGCTTGCCCGACTGTTCGACCCAGTCACCCACCCTCCGGGCCTGCTCGATCGTCAGCGGTGGATCGACCAGCACCGCGTTCTTCTCCCCATAGATCAGCGTGGTCGACATCGGCGACCAGGAGAACAGCTCTCCGTTCGGAATGGGATCCGTGACGCTGGTGGGGATCGGATCGGAGATGAAGACTTCGTACGCCAGATCGGTCTGGGAGACCATCTCTACCACGCTCTTTTCCGTATGGTGGTTGCCTGGTGGCACCTTGACGGGGCCGGACAGCTCAGCCGCCCCTCTCACCTCGGGGCAATGACGTCCCAGTGCTCGACGGCTCGCCCGTCCGCCACCCGGAACAGGTCGTGGAACACCAAGTCGGCGCCCGCGAATACGCCCACCGAACGGACGTAGGCGAAGTTCCCCTCGGCGACGACGTCCAGTACGTCGGAGTACTTGAGGGACTGGCCGGACTTCGCCAACTCACCCATCGCGGCCGCCAGCCCGCTGACGCCGTCGGCGAAGCGGGGATTGTGCTGGGTGTAGGACTCGCCCGCCAGGTAGCGGTCCAGGTCGGAGAAGTCGTTGTCGACCAGAATCGTGCGCACCGTCTCTTCCACCACCCTGCGCGTGGCGTCCGTGTCGGCCGTCGTGTCGATGACGGTGGCGCCGTCGACCTGGGTGTGACCGTTGGCCGTCCGTTCCACGATCGGCTCCTGGCCACCCCAGTGGCCGGTGATCCGCCCGTCCGTGATCCGCCAGAGATCGAAGGCTGCGGCCTGGCCCCCGTCGGGGAACGTGGTCGTGGCGTGCGTCACGACGAAGTCCCCCTGTGCCAGCACGCGGTGCACCTGGTTCTTGCGCCCAGTGGTGTCGTCGATGGCCGCGAGGACGACCTGCTTGTCGGCTTCGTTACTCATGGCGTTCGCCTCTTGTCGTTCGTAAGCGGGGTTTGACTGCCGTACGGCCGCACCGGACCTCGTTGAGAGCGGTGGCTGCACCGTGGAAGTGAGTACAAAAAATGTACTCACCGATGACGTTAACCTAGCACAGTGAGTACTGAATCTGCACCGACGCCCCGTGTCTGTTCTGTGGCCGACGCGGTGGCCGTCGTCGGTGAACGCCATTCGCTGCTGATCGTGCGCGAGGTGCTGTACGGCAACCGGCGCTTCTCCGAGATCGCCGACGCCGTCGGGCTCTCCCGGACGCTGCTGTCCACACGGTTGCGTCGGCTGGAGACAGCCGGCGTCGTGGAACGGCGGCGCTACAGCGAGCATCCGCCGCGTGACGAATACGTGCTCACGGAGGCGGGCCGGGCCCTGCTCCCCGTGCTCGCCGCCCTCAAGGAGTGGGGCGACACGTACTGCCGGGACGGCATCGCCACGACGGAGTTCCAGCACCGATGCGGTGCCGTCCTGCACACCCGAGCGGACTGCGCGGCCTGCGGCGAGGAGATCCGCTTCGAGGACCTGGCCGTGGTGGGAGGCACTCACCCGCCGCAGATACGACCCTGAGCCGCCCCGCGTCTCGAACGCCTCCGGCCCGGAACCTCGCGCCGGCCGCCTCTGTCCACCACAAGCCGGGCCCGCACGCACCGGACCGGCCCGCTCGGCCGGCCCAGGCCGACCCCGAAGGCGACCTCGGCCGGATCGTCGCGGTGGACTCCACTGTCGCCTGCGCTCACCGGCACGAGCGCGCCGGCGCACGCTGTTCGGTGACCGGTCGCCAGGTGTGGCGCGCGCCACCCCGGTGGTGGACGAAGACCAGGGACGGACACCGGTCGCTGAGGGGGTGGCCGGGCACCGGGGAGCCCGGCCACCCACGGACGCTCAGGCGGCGGTACCGAGGGGGTTGAGGATGGCCATGCGCCAGGTGCCGTCCTGACCACGACGGGCGACATTGGCAGTGGTGCCGGTGGCCTTCTTCCGATTGCCGTCGGGACCGGTGATCTCGAGGGTCCACTCCTCGCTGATGAACGCGATGTCGTCGCCGGCCACGACGCGCGACGGGCCGTTGGACAGCTGGGCGTTGCCGGCGATCGACCCGGCCGTGTAGTCGCGCAGCGCCTGACCTGTGACGGTCTCACCGGTGACGGTACGCATGACCGCACCGGGCGCGAGCAGGCTCAGGACCTCGTCAAGATTCCCGGAGTTCATGGCCTTCTCGAAGGCCGGGGGGAGCTGCTCCGGGTCGGTGATGGGAGTCGGCATGGTCGTTCCTTTCAGAACTGGATGTTGTGCGGATCGTTGAAATGGCGGGTGCTGAGACCCGTGCGTGAATGTCCGCGTGGATACTCCGCGGGCGGCAGCGCGGTGCTGACCGCCGCCGCAGGTTCCACGCACGGGGGTGGGGGACCGTCAGGCATACCGGCGAAGGAAGCCGGCCAACGCCGGGTTGACGCGGTCGGGATGAGTGAGGTTCGGCGTGTGTCCTGCCCCGGTCACGGTGACCAGCTCCTGAGCACCGGGGATCTTCCCGGCCAGCGCCTGGCCCAACGGGTACGGGATCGGCTGGTCCGCGTCACCGTGGACGACCAGGGCCGGCACCGTGATCTCACCGAGCCGGCCGGTGATGTCGTCAACCTCCATCAGCACCTGCACCGCGTCGGCGAGCCGTTCACGCGGCTGTGCCCTCCACTTCGCCAGCCACTGATCGTGGATCGCGGGCTGTCCCAGCAGCATCCCCAGCAATACCGGGGCCACCGCCTCCGGACCCGCACCGCGGAATCCCTCCGACACACCACGCATCTGCGCCAGCGCCTCAGGCGGCCATGAGACCGACGTCGTGTCGATCAGCACCAGGGCCTTGACCCGCTCAGGGGCCAGCAGAGCGGCCCGCATCGACAGAAAACCGCCCTGCGAATGCCCCACCAGCGCCGCCTGCCGCACGCCCAGGTGATCCAGCAGCCCGATCAGGTCGGCGGCCGAGTCCCAGTAGGTGTAGGTCTTACCGTCGTCCTCGGTCCGGCCGTGCAGCCGCTCGTCCCACACGACGACTCGAAAGTCCCCGGACAGGACCTGGATCTGATGCACCCACATGTCACGGTCCATGAGGTTGCCGTGGCTGAAGACCACGACCGGGCCCTCACCACCGCTGTCCTCGAAGTAGAGGCGGGCACCGTTGACGTCTGCATACGGCATGGTTGTTTTATCCTTTCTTCCCAGCCTTACCAGGCAGTCAGTGGCCCGACCGGAAGCGGATAGCACGCTGACTGCGTGCTTAAACAATGCGCGACGCGTGCGACGCAGGCGAGGTGTGCAAGAGACGCGCCATGGTTGAAAATGGACTCGTCGATCCGCTCCGGGCTGTCAGCGCTGCGTGGCGCGGAATGCCCCGGGAGTGGCACCCACCGTCCGCTCGAAGAACTTCCCGAAGTTGGTGGGCTCCGTGAAGCCCAGCATGCGCCCGACGGACGCGACGGGAAGGCCGGTATGCACCAGCAGCCGCTTGGCCTCCAGGGCGACACGGTCGTCGATGAGATCCTTCGCGGTACGGCCCGTAGCGGCCAGACAGGCTCGCGTAAGCGTCCTCGGCGAGTAACCGAGGTAGGCGGCATACTCGGCAGCACGGCGCCTCGTGGCGAACGCGCGCTCCAGCTCGCCACGGAAGACCCGGAACACCTCGCCCCCTGCCGCAGGATTCCATTCACCAGGATGCGGCAGCCGGGCAATGCGTACCAGCAGCGCAGCGAGAAGCTGGCGCAGCAACTCCACAGTGAGTTCCGCCTGCGAAGCGTCCCGCTCGGGCAGCGTGGCGTATTCCGCCGCTATCTCGGTCACCGCCACCGACATGGCCCGGTACTCCACCGCGGACAGTGAGAAAGCGGCAGGACTGAGCCCCTCGTCGATGACGGCCGAGGTGGCAGGCACCGGCGGTGGAAAGGCAGGGGTGAACACCACCAAGGTCGCATCGAGATCCGCAATGCCCCCCTGAGGATCCGCGGGGAAACGCTGCACCTGACCAGGGCGCAAATGCAGCAGAGTCCCCGGAGCGCACGGGTAGTCCACAAAGTCGATCAACGCGGTACCCTCGCCGCGGGTGACCAGGGTCAGCTGATGGAAGTCCGGACGACTGGGCGCCGCCGCGACAGATGGCAACAGCCGCTCACGCAGCGTCGCGAAGGACAAGACCTCCAGCCCCAGTCGGGGCTGATCCGGATTGTAGTAACTGACGTCGACAACATCCGGGCTTCCCGTACCAGCCATCCGCCAATGATCGCAGTTGCGGCTGACCACACCGGCGGCGAGCTTCCTTCGTCCTGAAGTGGGTAACGATGCCGCCGATCACCACCCACCATGACCTTCGCGTGACGAGGTCGAACGCGAATTCGCAGGTTCCTGCATCAGCTCATCGGCCACTCTCCGATCGCCTCCCGCGCGACTGTCCGCCGCCGCTCTTCGGAGGATGGACTGGGCGATACGCCTGGTTCCGGGCGAGCCCACCGGTGAGGGCGGCGCCTGCAAGGGGTGCCAGCAGATAGAGCCACAGATGCGACCAGTCACCCGGCCGGTGGGCCCACAGAACAGGGCCGAACTGGCGGGCGGGATTGGCGGACCCGCCGGTGAGGGTGCCGAGGGCGATCATGATCACAGCGGTGGCGGCGGGACGAGCCAGCGGGATCCAGCGTGTCCACGCGCGACGGGACATCAGCAGCAGGGTGACAGTGAGGACAGCGGCGGTGGACACGGCTTCGACGGTGAACAGCAAGGTCGGCGAGCAGGAAGGAGCGGGTTCAACCGCGGCGTAGGCCATCCGGTCCCCGAGGACCGGGCCCCACACGAGGCGGGCCAGGCCGGTACCCGCCACGGAACCGGTGAGCTGGGCAGCGAAGTACGCCGGAACCCGGCGTCCGGGGAAGGCACCGGTCAGCCACAGGCCGAGGGTCACCGCCGGATTGAGATGTCCGCCGGAACAACGGCCCCATGGAGAGGACAGCGCCCCCGCGAGCGCCGCGCCGACAATCACCGCCACGAGCGCGTGCTGGAGATACGGTTTTGGCAGGGCCCGGCTGAATGGTGATGCCGTCACCCAGCGGACAGCGGTCACCACGACGAACAGGACAGCGCCGGTAAGGACGAACTCCGCGGCCATCGCCCCCCAGGCGGTGACGCCAGTAGTCCGCCTCGCAGGTACACAGGCAATCGTGGACACTGTCAGCCCCGGGCCATCAAGCCGATGGCGACCCTGGCGCCCAGGTCCGGAAACACCGGCGAGCGCTCGTCGACCAGGTGCGGCGCGTCACGCTCGCCCGCAATCGGGACGGACGCCTTGTTCAGACCGGTGTCACCGGCGGCGTGGATGCTCTGGGGCAGGGCGGGCATGGGCGCGCTTTCGTTCACAAAGTGCTGAGGGGGTGGCTTCAGTCGGCCGTGGTGACGGCCACGCGCTGTTCCAGGGCATGAGTGAGCGCGTCAGCCGAGGCGACCGGTTCCGCCGCCCGGATGGTCGGTGCCGTGGGCGGGTCTGCAGCAGCAGCGTCGAGCAGGCATCTACGCATCAGACGGCGCGCCTCGGGAAAGTCGGCCTCAGGCTCGGCACGGGCGGCGGGCGAAGCGAACGCGGCCGCCGCGCCATCACGACCGCCGCCCTCGACGCAGCCGTAAAGCCCTCGCCGAAGAACTCGGCGCCGCTCCGGGCGACATCGGTCCCCGCATCGCGACCGCCCCGGCTTTCCTTGAAGGCGGGATGCCGACGCTCAAAGGCCCGGGACATGATGCCGGGTCAACACAGGTGCGGAGCCAGGCACACGGGGTGCCCGGCTCCGCGTCTTCTTCGTCACAACTGCCCGCCGGCAGACGGCCACGGCACCCGGCCGCAGCCGTCGCGAGACGTCGTCAGTCCGGACGCACCGGGGCGGCGACCAACTCGTCCAGCCCGGGAAACGGATTGTCAGGCCGGTGCTTGCGATACACGATGTCGACGAACGACACCGGCGCCCACTTCGACGGCTGCTCGTCGATCTGATGGACCACCTGCGCATGGATCTTGTGCCGCAGGTCCAGATACGGAAACGCCTCGTGCGCCGCATCCAGTACCGCCCGGTCCACCTCCTCGATACCGAAAGCGAACATGTCGGCACCGATACCGAAATGCGCGAGAGCGCCGACCAGGTGCTTGTGGGGCGCGATCCCCGGCGAGGTGTGCAGCGCCACCGCATCCCAGATCTGGTCGGCGGCGACATCGGACAGCCCGTGCTCCCGGGCGAATCGAGCGGCCCGGAATGCTCCGTCCACCTCGAACCGGTTCGGACCCTGCCCCGCGTCGGTCAGACCGATGTCGTGCAGCACCGTGGCAAGAAAGAGCGTCTCGTCGTCGTAGTCCACCCCGGCGACGAGATTCCTGGCGGTGGCGATACTACGCGCGTAGAAGTAGCTGCGGACAGTATGGTTGAGCAGCCATTGCGGAGAGTGCTCGGCAGTGAAGGCAACGGCGGCCTCCGTAGCCGCCGTACGCGGCCACCCTCCGATCTCCTCCGGCAGATTCTCGAGCACGCTCACTTGGCCTCGGCCTCCAGTGCCAGGTGCTCGGCGATGACCGCATCGGCCGGCCGCAGCTCACCCACGACGTTGGACTGCTCGAAGTAGGTGTACCAGCCGGAGCGTTCGACACCGCTCAGGAACACGTCTGCCACTTCCCGCGAAGGGGCCTGCCAGACCGCGAACCATTCATAGGACGCGGAATGCGCGGCCGGTTCCACCCTGCCCCAGCCAAGCGTCACGAAGCCGATTTCCGCGAGCTGTTTCATGGCTTCCTGAATCCCGGTGAACAGGTCGTTCCGCGCCTCCTCGCCGGCGGCGAAGAACGCGGGCTTCGGTGTCCACGTCTCGACGACTACGTACATGTTGCGCATCTCCTCACTAATCGCGATCGGCGTGATGCGCCCAGCCTAGGAAGACCGAGGTCACCGTACGATGGCCAGATGGACATTAATCCCAAGGATCCGGCCAAGGTCGCGGTGGTGGTGCAGCCGGGCTACGTGCTGTTGGACGTAGCCGTTCCCCAGCAGGTCTTCGGCCGCTGGCCGGACTGGGTGACCGCCTGCTGGCCCGGCGGCGCCCCCTACGAGCTGACCTTGGTGAGTGCGGTTCCCGCGGAGAGCCCGCTGGTGCCCCGCGAGGTCGAGCCGCTCGACCGGCTGGACACGGCGGACACCGTGATCGTCGCCGGAGTGCAGGACCCCACCGAGCCTCCGGACGCCGAACTGGTCGAACGACTGCGTGACGCGTACGACCGGGGCAGCCGGATGGTGTCGATCTGCACGGGCGCCTTCGCCCTGGCCGCGGCCGGGATCCTGGACGGCCGCAGCGCCACCACCCACTGGCGCTGGGCCGGCCTGCTGCGAGACCGCCACCCGTCGGTCGAGGTCCGCGAAGCGGAGCTCTACGTCGAGGACGCCGGCGTCTTCACCTCCGCGGGTGTCCTCGCCGGAACCGACCTGTGCCTGCATCTCCTGCGGCTCGACCATGGTCAGGCCGCCGCCAACACGATGGCCCGCTTCCTGGTCAGCCCGCCCCACCGCGAAGGAGGACAGGCCCAGTTCATCGAGCACATCCCGCCCGACGGCGACTCCGAGATCACCGACGTGATCGTCTGGATCCTGGAACACCTCGACGAGCCGCTCTCCTTGGAGTCGGTCAGCCGGCACAGCCACATGAGCACACGAACCCTGCGCCGCAGATTCCGGGCCGTGACCGGCACGAGCGTCATGAACTGGGTGGCCATGCAACGCGTAGCCCGCGCGCGCGAACTCCTCGAGACCACTCGCCTCGGCATCGACGACATCGCCCACCGATGCGGCTTCGGCTCCGCGGAGTCATTGCGAATCCACTTCACCGCGATGACCAGGACCAGCCCGTCGAGTTATCGCCGCGCCTTCGCTTCCTGATGCTGTTGTCATGCGGCCGCAGCCACCGGGGGGCGCCACTTCGTGGCACCTTCGGTCACGGATCAGGGCCCACAGGGCGCTGACCAGCGCGGAGGTGCAGGAGACGCGCCGGAGCCTTCGGTGGTGGACCAGCGGCCGGTGAGGGGTGCCGCCGACCTTGCCCGGACCGCCGCACAGGGCCGAGGTGCGCGATCATGCCCGTTCGAGCCGTACGGGTCACGAGCCTTCTCGACGCCCTGCCGTGAGGCGATCTTCCTGCCCTGGACACTGCCGGGGCGGACGGGCGCCCGGGTCGACGGACTCCGTGACCGCGCGGTCCGGCCTTCGCCGTCAGGCGGCCTGGTGCTGGAAGGTCCGGCGATAGGCCGTGGGGGTGTTGCCGACGGTGTCACGGAAGCGGGCGCGCATGTTGGCGCCGCTGCCGAGTCCGCACCGGACGGCGATCTGCTCCACCTGGAGGTCGGTGGCCTCCAGGAGTTCTCGCGCGCGGTTGATGCGGGCGGTCAGGAGCCATTGGTGGGGGCTGACGCCGGTTTCCTGGCGCCACAGGCGGGTCAGGGTGCGTGGGGAGACGCCGGCGTGGTCGGCGAGGTGGGGGATGGTGAGGTCTTCTTCGAGGTGGAGCAGGGCCCATTCACGGGTGTCGGCGAGCGTGGTGGCCTGGGGGGTGGGGAGGGTCCTGTTGATGTACTGGGCCTGTCCGCCGTCGCGGTGGGGGGCGGCGACGATGTCCCTGGCGATGTCGTTCGCGACGGCTGCGCCGAGGTCTTTGCGGACCAGGTGCAGACACAGGTCGATGCCGGCCGTGAATCCTGCGGAGGTCAGGATGGTGTCGTTGTCGATGTAGAGGACGTTGCGGTCGACGCGCAGCCGGGGGTAGAGCTCTTCGAGGTCGTCCGCCTTGGCCCAGTGGGTGGTGACGGTGCGGCCGTCGAGCAGTCCGGCCGAGGCGACGGCGAAGGCGCCGGTGCAGATGGAAGCGATGCGTATCCCGGCGCGGCCGGCGAGCTTGAGAGCGGCCCTGACCCGAGGGCGCGGAGGGCGCCGGAAGTCCTCGAAGCCCGGGACGATGATCGTGTCCGCTTCGGCGAGCGCCTCGAGACCCGCGGTCAGTCCGAGGGTGAAGCCGGCGCTCGTGGTCACGGTCTCCTCGGTGTCGCCGCACACGGTGAGCTCGTAGGGGGTGTTCGGACGGGCGTTGAAGATCTGCGTGGGGATCCCCAGATCCATGGGCAGCACGCCGTCGACCGCCAGGACCATGACCCGGTGCTTGTTCATGGCCGCAATATTACGTCCAGCACCGATGCCGCGGAGAGGGCCAGGAAACTTCTGTGCTCGGGCACAGGGCTGTTCCCCGCATAAATCCCCTGATCAAGCCGCTGATCGTGCGACCGGAAAGCAAGGGTTCACCCGCACGGGTTCTGGCCCAAAAGATGCGAATGCTGGCAGATGAGCCGTGGCCTGGAAGGGATGTTCCGGAGCAGGATCGAAGAGCGAGCGCGGGGCAGCCGACTCCACACACCGGTGGAGTGGTCCGAGAGCCCCGGCCGTGGACGAGGAGCCGGCAATGACTTCGCAGAATGTGGTGGGCCGCTTCTTCGACGTGCAGGGCGGCCAGGTGTACGCCCACGTCCGCGAGGGTGACAACCGAGCTGCGCCGGCAGGTGGTCGAGGACCGTCTGCGCGGTGGCGCCGAGGCCCCTCTCGAGTGACCGCGCCAGGGCCTGGTCCAGGACGTGTCGGCCGGCCTCTCGGACATCGAGGTCCTGAAGTACCCCGGCCACCTCTCGCCCCTTGAGGCGCCCGACCGGCTGGCCACGCACATCGGCGCGTTCGTCGCCCAGCCGTAAGCGCAGCACTCCGGCCGCACATCCCCCGTGTGGCGATCGACTGTCACTCCACGTGCCGTGCAGCCGCCCCCATACCCGGCACGCGTGAGCGTGCCGCCCGGCCACCGTGCCGATCCGCCCCGGACCGGGGCCCAACAGAAGGAGACACATCATGACCACCGACGCACACCCGTCCGTCTTCGAGCAGCTCGACCTCCCCGACACGAGCCTCACCCGGGAGACATTCACCTTTGCGGCACAGGCCACACCTGCCTTCATTCACGATCACTGCGTCCGCAGCTACGTCTTCGCCCGCGCCCATGCCCAGAACAAGGGTCTGCGCGCCGGTACCGACTACGACGACGAACTGCTGTTCGTCGCTTGCGTCCTGCACGACTTGGGACTGAGCGAGGAGGGCAGCAACGGCGACCAGCGTTTCGAAGTCGAAGGCGCCGACATCGCAGCGGCATTCCTCCGCGAGCACGGCGTCGAGGAAGAACGTATCGCCGTCGCCTGGGACGCCATCGCTCTGCACACGACGGAAGGCATCGCCCCGCGCAAGGGCACGGAGGTGGCGCTGGCCCACTTGGGTATCGCCACCGACATCCTCGGAATCCAGCGTGAGAGCCTTCCGGCCGGCCTCGCCGACGAAGTGCACGCCCTGCTGCCGCGTCAGGACCTGGCCCACGGGTTCAGCGACCTCATCATCACCCAGGCCGTGGCCAAGCCCCACAAGGCGTCCCCGACGACCTTCATCGGCGACCTGCTGCGTCGTCACCTGCCCTACGGTGCCTATCCCAACTGGTACGACCTGATCGACGCGGCCGGCTGGGGCGACAAGCCGGTCGGCGTCACCGCCCGGCGCCGTGCCGAGACGCCCCAGCAGGTGGGGGCCTTGTACATGGAGTACCTGGAGGCCGGTGACGTCGAGGGTCTGGTGTCGCTCTACGAGCCGAACGCCCACTTCGTCCCCGCTCCCGGAACCCACCTGGTGGGCACGGACGCCATCCGCAAGGCCATGCAGCAGATGGTCGACAGCGGTGCCCGCCTCAAGCTCGAACTGCGCGAGATCCGACAGGCCGACGACGTCGCCCTGGTGTCGAACAACGCCACCCTCACCGGAGTCGGACCGGAGCCGGTGGTCTCCACCACCACCGAGATCCTCCGACGCCAGCCTGACGGCGGCTGGGTCCACCTCGTGGACGACCCGTTCTTCAGCTGACCGCGTCGGGCGGCCCAGCCCCCCACGCCTGCTGAGGAGTTCCTCGATGCCGGGCACTCAATGGGATGCCCCGGTTCAGGGCGGGGCGGGTGCGGAGCCGGTGAGGGCAACTCCCATAGCGCACCCTGACTGAGTCAAGGTGCGCTTCAGCCGCGTCCAATCGGCCTGGTCCCCAACTGGTCCCCGGAAATGATCAAAAGGCCCCTCCAGAACTTGTCTGAAACGACCCCTGACCTGCGACTTCGTAAAGTCGGGACGACAGGATTTGAACCTGCGACCCCTTGACCCCCAGTCAAGTGCGCTACCAAGCTGCGCCACGTCCCGGTGCGCTGTCTCGCGGTGACCCGCGTGATCGCGCGAACAGCACCTTACCCCACGTACCTGGCCGGGCCGAAAGCAGGCGGCGGACGGGGGAGGACAATCGGTCGTATGGGAGACGCGTGGACAGAGGCACGGGACCGGGACGCCGAGGGGCGGGCGCGCAGCGCCCGGCCGCGCGACGGGCTGGGGCGGCCGCTGCCGTACGGCGCACCGGGCGTCGAGCGGCAGCCCGAGGGCGTCGTACGGACTCCGCAGGAGACGGTGGCCGAGGCACAGGCGTTGCTGGACGCCGGGAAGCCCTTCCACGCGCACGAGGTGTTCGAGGACGCCTGGAAGTCGGGGCCCGAGCGGGAGCGGACGCTGTGGCGGGGGCTGGCCCAGCTGGCGGTGGGGCTCACGCACGCGGCCCGCGGGAACGTGGCCGGCGGGGCGCGGCTGCTGCGGCGCGGCGCGGGCGCGGTCGAGGAGTGGGCGGCCGGGGGTGAGGGCCGGCAGGCGCACGGGATCGATGTCGACGGGCTCGTGCGGTGGGCGCGGGAGCTGGCCGGGCGGGTGGAGAGCGGTGCCGGGAGCGTCGACGCGAGGACCGAGGCGCCCCGGCTGCGCGGCGCCCCGTAGCACCGGGACGCCCCGCTGTCAGTGGCATGCGGCAGACTCGGGGGCGTGCGAAAGATTCATGTCATCGGTATCGGCGCGGGCGACCCCGACCAGCTCACCCTCCAGGCGGTCCGGGCGCTGAAGGGCACGGACGTCTTCTTCCTTCTCGACAAGGGCGAGGTCAAGAGCGACCTGACCCAGCTGCGCCGGGACATGCTCGACACCCACATACCGGACGGCGGCTACCGGCTGGTCGAGGCGCGGGACCCGGAGCGGGACCGGGCCGCGGGCGGCGGGGCGTACTCGCCGGCCGTCGGGGACTGGCGCAGCGCCCGCGCGGACATCTACGAGCGGCTGATCCGCGAGGAGCTGGGCGAGGAGCAGACCGGCGCCTTCCTGGTGTGGGGCGATCCGTCGTTGTACGACAGCACGTTGGCGATCCTGGAGGAGGTGCTGGCCCGGGGCGCGGTGCGGTTCGGGTACGACGTGGTGCCCGGGATCAGCAGTGTCTCGGCGCTGGCGGCCCGGCACCGCACGGGGCTGAACCGGGTGGCCCGGCCGGTGCAGATCACCACCGGCCGACGGCTCGCCGAGGGGCTGCCGGACGGGGTGGACGACGTGGTCGTGATGCTCGACGCGCACCAGGCCTTCCGCCGGTACGCGGACCAGGACATCGACATCTACTGGGGCGCCTACCTGGGCACCCCGGACGAGATCCTGGTCTCCGGTCCGATCGCCGAGGCCGGTCCGCGGATCGAGCGGGTGCGGGCCGAGGCGCGGGAGCGCAAGGGCTGGATCATGGACACGTATCTGCTGCGCCGCCACCCGGAGGTTCCGAAGGAGGGCTGAGCGGTACCCGGGCGGCCCCATCGGGCATGCGACGGTAGCCCACCGGTGTGAAGGTGACCTCGTGACAGCGACCGAGGAAACCGTCCTGCCCGACGCGTCCCAGCCGCCCGTGCTGGACACCCGCCGGCGCAACGTCGTCTTCGTGACGATCATGCTGGGGATGCTGCTCGCGGCCCTGGACCAGACGATCGTGGGCACCGCGCTGCCGACGATCGTGTCGGACCTGGGCGGCGCCGCGCACATGTCGTGGGTGGTCACCTCGTACCTCCTCGCGGAGACCGTGGCGACCGTCCTGGTCGGCAAGTTCGGCGACCTGTTCGGCCGCAAGGTGGTCTTCCAGGTCTCGGCGATCGTCTTCATCACCGGCTCGTTCCTGTGCGGTCTGGCCACCAACATGTCGCTGCTGATCTCCTGGCGGGCGATGCAGGGCATCGGCGCGGGCGGGCTGATGGTGACCGCGATGGCGCTGATCGCCGATGTCATCCCGCTGCGGGAGCGCGGCAAGTACCAGGGTGCGATCGGTGCGGTGTTCGGCGTGGCCACGGTCATCGGGCCGCTGCTCGGCGGGCTGTTCACCGACCACCTGTCGTGGCGCTGGGCGTTCTACGTCAACGTGCCCATCGCGATCGTCGTGGTGGCCGCCGCCGCCCGCACCATCCCGGTGGTGAAGTCGGCGGCGAAACCGGTCATCGACTACCTGGGCATCGCGCTGGTCGCGGTCGGCGCGAGCTCGCTGATCCTGGCGACGAGCTGGGGCGGCAACCAGTACCCGTGGGCTTCGGGCACCGTCGTCGGCCTGTTCGCGGGCGGCGCGGTGGCGCTCGCGCTGTTCTGCTGGGTGGAGACCCGGGCGCGGGAACCGATGCTGCCGATGCGGCTGTTCGGCAACCCGGTCTTCACGGTCTGCTCGATCCTCAGCTTCATCGTGGGCTTCGCCATGCTCGGCGCGATGACCTATCTGCCGAGCTACCTCCAGTACGTCGACGGCGACTCGGCGACGATCTCGGGCGTGCGGACCCTGCCGATGGTGATCGGCCTGCTCATCGCGTCGGTCTTCAGCGGCAACGTGGTGAGCAAGACCGGCCGGTACCGGATCTTCCCGATCATCGGCTCCGCGGTCATGGGCGCCGGCCTCTATCTGATGTCCTTGATGGGGCCGGGCACCGGGGTCTGGCTGGAGTCCCTGTACATGTTCGTGCTCGGCACCGGCATCGGTCTGTCCATGCAGGTGCTGACGATCGCCGTGCAGAACACCGTCGACTACACCGACCTGGGCACCGCGACCTCGGGCGTCACCTTCTTCCGTACGCTGGGCAGTTCGTTCGGTACGGCCGTCTTCGGGACGATCTACACCAACGCGCTGAAGCCGAACCTGGCGGACGGGATCGCCACTGCCGACAGGGCGAGCGCCCTGGGTCCGGCGGTCCTCACCAAGGCGGCCACCAGCCCCGAAGGCCTCCACAGGCTGCCCGCGGCCGCCGCCGAGCCGATCATCCAGGCGTACGCCGACACCATCCACACCGTGTTCCTGTGGACCGTGCCGGTCGCGGCCGTCGGGTTCGTGGTGGCCCTGTTCCTCAAGCAGGTCCAGCTGCGGGACAGCGCCCGGCTCGGCTCCACCGACATGGGCGAGGGGTTCGCCTCGCCGCACGGGCCGGATTCGCAGCGGGTGCTGGAGGCGGCCGTGGCGAAGATCATCGGCCGGGCGGACCTGGAGACCGCGCGCCGTATCATCCGCGAGTCCGGCACTCGGCTGGACGTGGCCGGCGCCTGGGCCGTGATGCAGGTCGAACTGCACACCCGGCTGGTCGGCCACGGCAACCTCGGCCTGATCGCCGCCCGCCGCCGGGTGCCCCCGGAGGTACTGCTGCCCGTCTTCGACCGCATGGTCGACGAGGGCTGCCTCACCCGTACCGGCTCCTTCCTGTCCCTCACCCCGGCCGGCGACCACGAGGCCCAGGTCCTCGGCGAGGCGTGGGGCAGCTGGCTGAAGGACCGCGTCCAGCAGGACCTGGGCCGCCCCTCGGGCGCCGACCTGCGGGCCGCCGTCGACACCATCGGCAAACGGCTGCTGGTCGAGGACCTGACGGACGGGCTGTCCGAACAGACGGCGGACCTGACGCCTGCCGCCAGGACGGTCTGACGCCCGGGGCGGTCACGCGGGGCCGAGCCCCAGCCACTCCAGTACACCGGCGACGTCCGGTACCGCCGTCACGCCGTCCGGCAGCGGTGGCCGCCGTACGACGACCACGGGCAGTGCCAGCTCCCGTGCGGCCGTGAGTTTGGCGGCCGTGGCCGCTCCCCCGCTGTCCTTCGTGACCAGGACGTCGATCAGGTTCCCGTGCAGCAGCGCGGTCTCGTCGGCGACGGTGAACGGCCCGCGCGCCAGCAGCACTTCGGTGTGCCGGGGCATGGGGGGTTCGGGGGGCTCCACGGACCGTACGACGAAGTGCCGGTCGGTCAGGTGGGCGAAGGCGGACAGACCCAGGCGGCCGGTGGTGAGGAAGACGCGGGGGCCGAAGCGGGGCAGGGCGGCGGCCGCCGCGGGCAGGGACGGGACCGGGTGCCAGTCGTCGCCGGGGCATGGCTGCCAGCCGGGGCGGCGCAGGACGACGGAGGGAATTCCGGTGGCCCGGGCGGCGCCCGCCGCGTTGGCGGTGATCGTCTCGGCGAAGGGGTGGGTGGCGTCCACCAGCGCGTCCACACGGTGCTCGCGCAGCCAGTCGCCGAGACCGGCCACCCCGCCGAACCCGCCGATCCGCACCTCGCCGGCCAACGAGCCCGGCCGCGCGACCCGGCCCGCGAGCGAGGTCGTGACACGGACTCCGGGGCGCCCCGACAACTCGGTGGCGAGACGGCGGGCCTCGGCGGTACCGCCGAGGATCAGGACGTGCGGGGACATGGGGCGAGCGTAAGGGGTCCGCAGCAGGGGGCAGCGCCCTGGGGCGGGACAGGCAGGGCCGGTTCCCTCGTGGCTGCCGACCCGTCGGATCGGAGTCGTCAAGCCCATCGGACCTGTTGGGACCGACCGGACGACCGGGACCGGCCGGGACCGACCGCAAGGAACGCCGTGACGCGCGACGGCCGCCCGGCTGGATCGCCGGGCGGCCGTCGTGGGACGCGACCTCCGTCAGCCCTGGCGGGCCTTGAAGCGGGGGTCCTTCTTGTTGATCACGTAGACCACGCCACGTCGGCGGACCACCTGGGCGCCGGGCTTGGCCTTCAGTGAGCGCAGGGACTTGCGCACCTTCATGGTTCTGTTCTCCTCGGGTCGGTCACCGGGCCGGGTCAGCCGCGGGCGGCGGCGGCGCGGCCGTAACGGCGCTCGAAACGCTCCACTCGGCCGGCGCTGTCCAGGACCCGCGCCTTGCCGGTGTAGAAGGGGTGCGACGCGGACGAGATCTCCACGTCGATCAGCGGGTAGGTGTTGCCGTCCTCCCACTCGACCGTCCGGGACGAGTCGGCGGTCGAACGGGTCAGGAACGCCGTGTCCGCGGCGCGGTCCCGGAAGACCACGAGCCGGGACGCGGGATGAATGCGGGCCTTCATGGGGTTTCCTCTCTGGGTCGGCGGTGCGTTCGGCTTCAGCGCTCTTCGCGGAAGTCGACGTGCGCGCCGGCCACCGGGTCGTACTTGCGCAGGACCAGCCGGTCAGGGTTGTTCCGGCGGTTCTTGCGGGTCACGTAGGTGACACCGGTCCCGGCCGTCGACTTCAGCCTGACGACGGGACGCGCGGTGCTGCGTGCCATGAGGTCCTCCTTTCGCCCACACCCGGGATCTTTGATCCGGGCATGTCATTCACGACCTGTCCAACAAGACGACCCGCCGTCGCATTCCCGGGTTGCCGGACCGGGTCGCCGGGCCGGTCAGCGCAGGAGGAGCTGGAGGCCGCCGATGATCGTCGCCGCGATGACCAGCTGCTCGAACAGCCGCTGGTTGATCCGGTGCACGGCCCACTTGCCGATGAACGCGCCGGGGACGACGAACGCGACGAGCCCGGCGTCGAGGAGCAGCGAGTGGCCGTCGATCAAGCCGAGGCCGGCGCTGAAGGGGACCTTGGAGAGGTTCACGATCAGGAAGAAGAAGGCCGAGGTGCCCAGGAAACCGAGTTTCCGGAAGCCGGCCGACAGCAGGTACATCGACATCACCGGGCCGCCCGCGTTGGCGACCATCGTGGTGAAGCCGCCGAGCACGCCGTACGAACCGGCTTTCACCCGGCCCGCCCGGGTGGTGACCGCGTCCGGGTCGTCGGGGCGGTCGGCCGCGCGGCGCCGCCACAGCGTGACCCCGGCCATCAGCAGCAGGATCGCGCCGATCGAGGTCCGTACGACGCCGTCGCCGGCCCAGACCAGGAACAGCGTGCCGATCACCACGCCGGCCGCGACCGCCGGGAACAGCCGCCACAGCGTGGGCCAGTGGGCGTGCCTGCGGTAGGTCGCCACGGCCAGCACGTCGCCCGCGATGAGCAGCGGGAGCAGGACACCGGTGGAGGCGCGGGCCGGGAGGACCGCGGCGAAGATGGCGAGGCTGACGGTGTTGGCCCCGCTGACGGCCGTCTTGGAGAAGCCGACGAGCAGCGCGGCGAGTGCCAGGGCGGCGAACTCCCAGCCGGATATGTGCCAGAGCGTCATCGTGTTCATGCGGGGACCGATGCTATGTCCGGACAACCCGATGGTGTAAGTACCGTCTCGCCGGTCGGTCCCGGCGCCGGGCCGGACGCCGGGCCGGACGTCGTCCTGGCCGTGCCGCCGGAGGGCCGCCTTCGCGGCCGGGAGCAACCAAGCCCTCGGACGAGTCACTTGGGCCCGTTCGATACGTCCGTTTCCAGCGCCGCCGCCCGCAGGGCGGCCGCCACCCGGGTGACCGCCTCGGCCGGCGGGTACGGCAGCCGGGCCAGGAGCTGGCGGCGCTGCTCCTGAGGTCCGCCGCGCACGGGCAGGATCCGGACCCCCGCCGGCACGGCGGAGGCGAGGGCGGCCGGAACGGTGGTCAGCCCGCAGCCGGCGGCGACGAGATGGAGCTTGGCCAGCCAGTCCCGCGCGATGTGGGCGATCTCCGGCCGCTCGTCCAGGCCGGGCCACACCCCCATCAGCCGGTCCTCCCCGGAGGCGGAGCCGGCGATCCAGCGCTGCCCGCGCAGGTCGGCCACGTCGACGTAGTCGCCGCGGGCCAGGGGGTGGCCGGCCGGCAGTGCGAGACACAGGGCGCGTTCGGTGAGGGTCTGGAGCACCAGCGGGGGCGATTCGGCGTCCGGCGCCCGGAACGGGGGCGCCGAGGCGAGCAGGGCCAGGTCGATGCTGCCCGCGCGCAGGGCACGCACCAGTGCGGGAGTGGTGCCCTCGCGGCCGACGACCCGGAGTCCGGGATCCGTCCGGCGGAGCGCGGTCAGGGCGCGGGGGACAAGTGCGGCGCCCGCGGTGGGGAACCAGCCGAGGCGGACCGTCCCGGCCTCTCCGGGCAGCCCGGACAGTTCCCTCGCGGTCGCCTCGATCTCGTCGAGCACGGTCGTCGCGCGCCGCATGACGACCCGGCCGGCCGCGGTGAGCCGTACTCCGTCGCGGCGCCGCTCCAGCAGCTCCGCACCCGCCGCCCGCTCGATCGCGGCGATCTGCCGGGACACCGCCGACTGGGTGTAGCCCAGCGAGGCCGCGGCCGCGGTGAAGGTTCCCTGTTCGGCGACCGCGCGGAAGACCCGCAGCGCGGTCAGTGACACATCATTGAAGTCCATGATGTTTGCGCATACTAGCCGTGCATATCTTTCGTTGGACTCATGGGCCGGTCGTTCCTAGCGTGGGATGCATGAACACTTCCCGCATCGCCCTGGTCACCGGCGCGAACCAAGGTCTCGGCCGCGCCCTCGCCGAAGGACTCGCCGCCCGGCTGGGCCCGGACGACCTGGTCCTGCTCACCGGACGCGACCCCGGGCGCGTGACGGACGCCGCCGTCGAGGTCGCCCGGCGGCCCGGGACCCGCGCCCGCGTCGAGGGCCGGGTCCTGGACGTCACCGACACCGACGCGATCGCCCGGCTCGCCGAAGAACTCGAGGCCCGGTACGGCGGGGTGGACATCGTCGTCTCCAACGCGGTCGCCCGGGTGCTGCCCGGGGACTCGCAGTCCGAACGGGCCGACGAGTTCATCGACGTCTCGAACACCGCCACCCAGGCGGTCCTGCGCTCCTTCGGCGCCGTGCTGCGCCCGCGCGGCCGGCTGCTGGTGGTGGCCAGTTCGCTCGGCACCCTCGGCCACCTCGACCCGCGGCTGCACCACCTGTTCGACGGCGCGAGCCTCGACCAGGTCGAGTACGCCGTCGAGTCCTGGCGCAGCGCCATCCACAACAGCACCGCCGCGGAGGCGGGCTGGCCGGTCTGGCTGAACGTGCCCTCGAAGGTGGCCCAGGTCGCCGCTGTCCGCGCGGTCGCCGCCGAGCGCCGGGAGCAGGACCTGGCCGCCGGCACCCTGGTCGCCTCCGTCTGCCCCGGCATGGTCGACACCGCCACGTCCCGCCCCTGGTTCAGCGACTACAGCGGGGCCCAGTCCCCCGCCGAGGCCGCCCGCGCGGTGCTCGACCTGGTCTTCGCCGAACAGGTCGACCCCGGCCTCTACGGCGAGCTGGTCCGCTTCGGCAAGCCGCTGCCCTGGCACAAGGGCACGCCGCCGGTGGAGCAGGACCGTCTCGTCACACCGTGAGCGGCGGCGGGCCGACGGGGCCGACTCCCCGGCGCCGGTAGCGCAGTTCGGCGCGGTCGCCATGAAACCCTGACCGGGACGCGTGCATCCGAGCCCGTCGAGGAGGACGTCGTATGCCACCCCTGGTCGATCCGGTACCCGGTGGGAGCCCCGGCGATCTCGCCCGGGCCCATGCCCTCGCCCACGAGCTGTCCGCGCAGGGTGTGCGCGGGATCGTGCTGGCCTATGTGGACACCGCCGGGATCTGCAGGGTGAAGACCGTTCCCTGGCAGGGGCTGCAGCCGACGGTGGCCTGGGGTGTCGGCATGTCCCCGGTGTTCGACACCTTCCTGGCGAACGACGCGATCGTGCGCACCGACGTCCTCGGCTCGCCCGACGGCGACCTGCGCCTCTACCCGGACCTGGACCGGCTGGTGGTGCTGGCCGGGCAGCCCGGCTGGGCCTGGGCCCCCGTCGACCGGCTCACCCAGGAGGGCGACCCGCACCCCGGGTGCAGCCGCACCTTCCTGCGCAGGATCGTCACGTCTGCCGAGGACCGGCACGGTGTCACCTTCAGGGCGGGTGTCGAGATCGAGTGGGTGCTCGGCCGGGCCGCGGCGCCGGCCGACGAGTTCGTGCCGGCCACGTCGGGCCCGGCGTACGGCGCCGCCCGGCAGATCGAGCTGAGCGACTACGCCGCCGATCTGCTCGGGGCCCTGGAGAAGCAGGAGGTGCCGGTCGCCCAGTTCCACCCCGAGTACGCGCCCGGCCAGTTCGAGCTCTCCACCGGCGCCCTGGACCCGGTGGCAGCGGCCGACCAGAGCGTGCTGGTACGGCAGACCATCCGCGCCGTCTCGCAGAAGCACGGCCTGCGTGCCTCCTTCGCCCCGGCCGTCGCCGAGCGGGGCGTCGGCAACGGCGGCCACCTCCATCTCTCCCTCTGGCGCCACGGCGTCAACCTGCACGCCGGGGGCGACCGCCGGTACGGCATGACGGCCGCGGCGGAGTCGTTCATCTCCGGGCTGCTGACGCACCTACCCGCGCTGACGGCGGTGACGGCGCCGAGCCCGGCCAGCTATCTGCGGCTCAAGCCCTCCCAGTGGGCGGGCGTGTTCACGGCATGGGGCCGGGAGACCCGCGAGACCGGGGTGCGGGTCATCACCGGCACGGCCGGTCACCAGAGCCAGGACGCCAACCTGGAGCTCAAGCCGGTCGACCTGGCCGCCAACCCGTATCTGGCCCTCGGCTGCGCCATCGCCGCCGGACTCGACGGGCTCGCCTCGGCCGCGTCGCTGCCCGAGGAGGTCACCGACGACCCGGCCCGCCTGATCCCGGACGAGGCGGTGGCCCGGGGGGTGCGCCGGCTGCCGACCTCGCTCCCCCAGGCCGTCGAGGAGTTCCGCGCGGACGAGGTGCTGCGCACCGCGCTCGGCCCGGTCCTCGCCGACGCGGTGATCGCGGTGCGCGAGGGCGAGACGGGGGCCGTCGCCGGCCTCGACGACGCCGGGGTGGCGGCGGCCTACCGCTGGAAGTACTGATGCCGGGACCGATCCGGGAAGCCCTGGACGCGCTCCCCCTCGTCGACCACCACTGCCACGGCGCGGTCACCGCCGACCTCACCGGGCCGGAGTTCGAGTCGCTGCTGACCGAGGGCGAGGCCTGGCCGGGAGTCTCGCCGTTCGACAGCCCGGCCGGCATCGCCGTCCGACGGCACTGCGCACCCCTGCTCGGCCTGGACCGGCACGCGCCCGCCGCCGACTACCTGGCGCGCCGGGCCGAACTGGGCTGGCAGGAGGTCAACCGCCGGTTCCTGGTCGCCGCGCACACGGAGACGTTCTGCGTGGACACCGGCTACGCCCCGCACCCGGTCACCTCCCCCGCCGAACTCGCGGCGGCGGCCGGCGCGCGTGCCTACGAGGTCATACGTCTGGAGAGCGTCGCCGAGGCGGTGGCCGCACAGGGCATCGAGGCGGCCGGGTACGCGGCCGCCTTCCGGGCGGCGGCCGAGGAGGCGGTACGGCGGCCGGGTGTGGTCGCGGTCAAGTCGGTGGCCGCCTACCGCACCGGCTTCGCCCTGGACCCGGCACGGCCGGCGTACGCCGAGGTGACCCGCGCGGCCGCGCGGTGGTTCGCCCGGGGCGGCAAGCTCACGGACCCGGTGCTGATGCGTCATCTGCTGTGGACCGCCGTCGAACTCGGGCTGCCGCTCCAGCTCCACGCCGGTTTCGGGGACTCGGACCTGCGGCTGCACCACGCGGACCCGGCCCTGCTCACCGACTGGCTGCGGCTGACCGCGGGCACCGTCCCGGTACTCCTGCTGCACTGCTGGCCCTACCAGCGTCAAGCCGCCTACCTGGCCGCGGTGTTCGAACATGTGCACCTCGACGTCGGGCTCGCGCTGCACCACGTGGGCCCGGCCCGGGCCGGGGCGGTCCTGGCGGAGGCGATGGAGATCACCCCGTTCCGCAAACTGCTGTACAGCTCGGACGCCTATGGTGTGGCCGAGTTCCACCACCTCGGAGCGCTGTCCTTCCGGCAGGGACTGGCCGGATTGCTCCAGGACCGGGTGGACGCCGACGAACTGAGCCCGACCGACGCGGTGCGGATCGCCGCCTGGACAGGACGCGACAACGCCCGTCGCCTCTACGGACTCCCCGCATCCGACCCCGGCCGCGACTGACCCGCGCGCCCCGCCCGGAAAGTATGATCAAGCAATGTCTGACATGACCGAAACCACGCCCGGTTGGCTGTCCTCCGACGAGCTGGAGATGGCTCGCGCCCGTATGCCGATCCTGTACGTGGAGGCCGTGCCGGTACGCGTCGACGACAGCGGCGAAGTCACCAGCATCGGACTGCTGCTCCGCATCGGCCCGGACGGAACCGTCAGCCGGACCCTCGTCTCCGGCCGGGTCCTGCACCACGAGCGGGTCCGCGACGCCCTGCTGCGTCATCTGGAGAAGGACCTCGGCCCGGTCGCCCTGCCCCGTGTGCCGACCTCACTGCAGCCGTTCACGGTGGCCGAGTACTTCCCGACGCTGGGCGTCACCCCGTACCACGACCCGCGTCAGCACGCGGTGTCGCTGGCCTACATCGTGCCGGTCACCGGTGACTGCCGGCCCCGGCAGGACGCCCTGGACCTGGTGTGGTTCAGCCCGCAGGAGGCGGTGTCCGAGGCCTTGCAGAGCGAGATGCCCGGCGGCCACGGGGTGCTGCTGAAGCAGGCCCTGGCCCATGTGGGGTTCGTGAGCTAGGGAGCCGCCCCCGGGCACCCGGCCGGTGTGCCGCCGACGGCGTTCAGCCGAGCTGTTCGGCGGCCCAGCGGGCCCAGTCGCGCTCCATCTCGGCCCAGCGCAGGCCGTATTCGAGGGCGATCCGGCCGTTGGCGGTCAACGGCCCCTCGTCCTGCTCCAGTTCGGCTCTCAGCTCCGCGAGCCGCTCGTGGTAGGCGGTGGCCAGCTCCGCCCGCTCGGCGAGGACCGCGCGGGCCTGGTCGTCGGACCCCAGGTTGAAGAAGAACACCTTGAGCAGCAGTTCGCTGCGGCGCGGCTGCTGCTGCGTCGGGGCGACCAGCCACTCCCGCAGTTCCTTGAGCCCCTCCTCGGTGACCCGGTACTCCTTGCGCCGGCGCGGGCCCTCGGCGGACACGTCGACCAGTCCGGCCTCCGCGAGCCGGTTCAGTTCCCCGTAGACCTGGCTCTGGGTGGCCGGCCAGACGTGGGCCAGCGAGGTGTCGAACAGCTTCAGCAGGTCGTAGCCGCTGGCGGGCCGGTCGACGAGGAGTCCGAGGAGTGCGTGGCGAAGGCTCATGATTCCATCGTAAATCCAACATTGACAGATTCGGCAAGACATCTTGACTTCGACCTGTCGATACTGGAATGTCAGGTTCTGGGCTCTCGGCAGGGGGAGCCGTTCGGGATGTCCTGCTCGGTCCAGATGCACTTGGCGTCGCTGAGGTAGCGGGCGCCCCAGCGCCGGGACAGGGCGGCGACCAGCTGGAGGCCGCGGCCGCCCTCGTCGGTGTAGGTGGCGTGGCGGATGCGCGGGGTGCTGAGACTGCCGTCGTAGACCTCGCAGGTCAGGATGCGGCTGCGCAGCAGCCGTAGCCGCATGGGGCCCCTGGCGTGCCGGATCACGTTGCCGACCAGCTCGCTCACCAGGAGTTCGGTGGTCATCGACAGGTCGTCCAGGCCCCACCGGGAGAGCTGGTCGCGGACGAGTTCACGGGCCCGGCCGGCCGCCCGGGGGTCGTCGGGCAGGCCGAAGGAGGCGATGTCGCCGGCGGGCAGGGCCCGGGTGTGGGCGATGAGCAGGGCCGCGTCGTCGGTGGTCCGCTCCCGGTCCGGCAGCAGCTTCGCGACGACCGTGTCGCACAGCTCCGCCACGCCCCGGACGTCCTCCTCCTGGTCGGCGCCGCTGAAGCGGGCCGGGCGGACCCCGGCCGCGCCCAGGACGCGCACCAACTCGGCCAGACCCTCCTCGGCATCCCGCGCGCCGGATTCGATGAGCCCGTCGGTGCACAGGACGACCAGGCTCCCGTCCGGGAGCGCGGGTTCGTGCACGGCGAACGGCGGGGTGGCGGCGCCGAGCGGCGGATCGGGGCTCACGACGGGGCTCTGAACGGTGCCGTCGGGATGTACGAACACCGGCGGCGGATGCCCGGCGAGGGAGTAGCAGCAGGTGCGGCCGACCGGGTCGTAGACGGCATAGAGGCAGGTGGCGTAGAAGTCCTCGCCCAGGTCGCTGACCAGGTCGTTGAGGTGGCCCAGCAGTTCGTCCGGGGCCATGTCGAGGTCGGCGAGGGTGCGTACGGCGGTGCGCAGCCGGCCCATGGTGGCGGCCTCGGCGATGCCGTGGCCCATCACGTCGCCGATCACCAGGGCGACCCGGTCGGCGGAGAGCGGGATCACGTCGAACCAGTCGCCGCCCACCTGTTCGCCGCGGCCCGCCGGCAGATACCGCGCGGCCGCGACGGCGGCGGACAGCCGCGGCAGTGTCCGGGGCAGCAGGGCGCTCTGCAGTTCCTGGGCGCGGGCGTGCTCCAGGTCGTACAGGCGGGCCCGCTCCAGCGCCTGGCCGACCAGGGCGCTGAACGTGGTCAGGTGGGCGCGGTCCTCCTCGCTGAAGAGGCGCGGCTGGTTGTAGGACAGGACCGAGACCCCGACGGACCGCCCGGAGGCGATCAGCGGCAGGAACGCCCAGGCCATCTTGGGCGAGGTCCCCATCAGGATCTTGTCCGTGACGGCGGGATAGCGCTCGTACATCTGGGCGGGCGACTCCATGAACTGCGCCCTGCGGGTGCGCAGCACGTCGGTGACGGGCATGCCGGCGTTGAGCGGGCCCTCGAACCGCCGCAGGTAGTCCGCCGGGTAGCCGACCTCGCCGACCCTGGTCAGCCTGCCGTCCTCGAACACGGAGACGATCAGCCCGTCGGCGCCGAACGGCGACAGGACGTGTTGGGCCACGGCCCGTACGACGTCCTGGACGGTCACGGCCTCGGCGAGCGTCGCGGTCAGCGCCATCGTCCGGGCCGTGCGCCCGCGCCCGGGCAGGGGTTCCCGGTGCGGCGACTTCCCGGCGGCGAAGTCCAGGCACTCGGCGGTCCAGGCCGCCACCGCGTGCAGGAAGGACAGCTGTATGTCGTCGGGCTCGCCGGTTCCGGGCACCAGCAGTACCGAGAGTGCGCCGACGGGCCCGGTGGCCCCGATCAGGGGGACCGCCACCGTACCGGCCGCGCCGGTCCCGAGGCCGTCCCCGGCCGCCTGGACGAGGACGCCGCGGCGCAGTGCACAGGACGGCGGCGCGTCCTGTTCCTCGCGCAGCTCCGCCCAGGGCCGCGCCGCCTCGGCGTCGACACCGTCCACCGCCACCAGGGTCAGCCGGCCCGTGCCGGGATCCCATTGGTGCAGGAGGGCGCCCCGCCCTCCGACACCCGCCGTCGCCTGCCGTAGGGCCAGTGCCAGTGTCCTCGCCCGCGCCCCCGTGGCCGGGGACGAATCGGGTTCGGCCCCCTCCGGACGGTTCGGGCACATAACGACAGGTTAACGCGGCAGGTCGGACCGACCACCGGGGCCGGCGGCCCGGGACAGGCCCTGGCCCTGGGACAGCGCGGCGCGCAGCGCCTCGTCGATGCCGGGCTGCCGGAAGGTGAAACCCGCCTTCAGCAGACCGGCGGGAACGGCTCGGCAGCTGCCCGTGATGCCCTCGGAGAACTCGCCGAGGACGATCCTCAGCGCGAAGGCGGGCACGGCGGCGAGGGTGGGCCGGTGCAGGATCCGGCCCATCGCGCGGGTGATCTCGCGGTTCGTCAGCGGTTCGGGGGCCGTGAAGTTGACCGGCCCGGCGATGTCGTCGTGGTCGATCGCGTGGCGCAGGGCGGCGATGTGGTCGGGCAGCGAGATGAACGGCCAGAACTGGTCACCCGAGCCGAGCCGACCGCCGAGGCCGAACCGGAAGAGCGGGAACAGCCTGCCCCAGGCGCCGCCGTCCGCGGAGACCACGAGACCGGTACGCGGGTGCACGACCCGGATGCCGGCCCGCTCGGCCGGCGCGGCGGCGGACTCCCAGCCGACGCAGACGGAGGCCAGGAAGTCGCTTCCGGCCGGGTCGGTCTCCGTGACGACACGGTCGCCGGTGTCGCCGTAGTAGCCGGTGGCCGAGGCCGAGATCAGCACCCGGGGCGGCTCGGCGGCCTCGGCACAGGCCTCGGCGACGGTCCGCGTCCCCTGGAAGCGGCTGAGCCTGATCTCCTGCTTGTACGCCGCGGTCCAGCGCCGGTCGCCGACCCCCGCTCCGGCCAGGTGCACCACGGCGTCCACACCGTCCAGGACGGCCGGGTCCAGCCGGGTGCCGGGCTCCCAGGGCGCGGATTCGCTCCCGTCGGCCGCCCGGGCCACCGTCCGGCCGCGGGTCAGCCGCAGCACGCCGTGGCCGTCGGCGAGGAGGGAACGGGTGAGGGCGGAGCCGATGAGTCCGGTGGACCCGGTGATCGCGACGCGCATGACGTTCTCCGATGAGCGATTGTTTGAGAGTTCAAACCCCCAGTCGTCAGAGTACTCCGGCCGAATGTCCGCAGGGCATAAGCAACCGCAGCACAGACGTCAACGAGTGCGGCATCACAGCCACTTGGTCCGTCGCCCACGACGGTCGGAACGCGCGCCTGTCGCACGCGGATGCCGGAAAACAATCAAGGGTGTGCATCAGGAGCCAAACACTCCGACACACACCCTGACCTGCTCATTCGCAAGTCGGGACGCGCCGACCTGCTTCGGCCTTGCCCAGTCGTCCGCCGAATCCCCCAGTGCCTCATGGTCCGCCGCTCACCGGTGTCACGGTGAGCGGCGGGTCCGCTTCCGTTGTGTCGGAGGGACGCCGCATCACGCCTATACACAGGTGCACGAACCATGTGGCGGTGCGGGTCAGGCGAACGGAGGCGGAAGGCGAAGCGCGAGCTGTTCGATGTAGTGCCGGACATGGGGCGGCATCGGCTCGGGCAGAGCGTCGACCGGGAACAGACGAAGGGCCTGTCCCTCACCGAGGACAAACTCGCTGTCACTGCCGTCCCAGACCACGGCGAACACGTGGGGCGGCGTCCTCCCCTCCTGGTAGGGCGTGACCGTCACCTCCTCGATCGCCTCCGGGACGATACCGGTCTCTTCGAACAACTCCCGCAGCACGGTCTCCATCGGCGTCTCGTCCGCCTCGGACCCGCCACCCGGCATCGACCAATGTCCCGGCCAGCCGATGCCGGCCTTCTCGTCCCGCAGTTGCAGTACGACCCCACGGCGCGGTGTGGTGACGAACGCGAAACACCCGCGGGTCTTCATGGGACGCTCCGCCACTACGGTGACCTCCCTGGCACAGTACGCGAAGTCGGATCGTCGGCCAGGCAACCTCTTGCGTCTACTGCGAAGGCGCGAGTCCAGCCAGCACGCACCACGCTCGGTCGTCATCACTGCCACCGTCGATCACGCCGGGCCGGTTGTGCAACTCAGTGTTCGCACGCATGAGTGACACACCCCAACTGACGCGTAAAACATGACGGACGCCCCTCCGGTGCGTACAGTCTTAAGCGTCGTGTTGCATAACCCTTTTTCGGTGTGTACTTCGGTCATCCGTCAGGGGCGGCGCGACATGGCACGCGGGGCTGAGTGCCAGCCCAACCCCGCGCGTGGTTCGCCGTCCCTACGGCGGCACCAGCGGCCGGTGTAGACGGCCGCCCGATTTGCGGATGGAGTAGTCGGCTACTTGCCGTCGCGTCCCTGGAACCAGTCCCAGGCCAGCGCCGCGAGGACGCGAGCTGTGAACGGGGCCAGGGCTAATGCCACGGTTAGTAGTCGGCTCTTCTCCTTGTCGCGACGATGCCTGCCGTCACCCAACGCCTTACCTCCAGTTCGACTTTGCGCGTTGCGCAGGTTGATG
Organism: Streptomyces sp. GbtcB6; assembly: GCF_019091475.1. Lineage (NCBI taxonomy): Bacteria > Bacillati > Actinomycetota > Actinomycetes > Kitasatosporales > Streptomycetaceae > Streptomyces > Streptomyces sp. GbtcB6. The sequence continues at coordinate 51,138 of NZ_JAGXJL010000058.1, forward strand.
TCGGAGCTGGGGCGGTCGTGCTGGCTGCTGGTGAGCCTCGCCGATCTGACGATAGAACAGCCGCATTGAGCGCTGGGGCGCTATCGGGAAAGGCCAGCCCAGAAGCGAGTGCATCCGTTGCATCGGTGTGTTGCGTGACTGTTGCACGATCGGTCGCCGGCGGTTCGTTGGTGGTGACTGCGTCGGGCTGTTGCCTGGTGGCGTCGGCGCCAGGTGGACCAGTGCAGCAGCCTGGCCGCGCTGACGGCTGGTGAGGTGAACACAGCGACGAGCAGGTGGCGGATTTCCGGGACGGTCAGCGTGCTCGGATCGCGGCTGCGGACGAAGTGGCGCGTACCTGCAGGCGGTTTGGGGGCTGCGTCTGCGGCGAGGGAGGTCAGGAAGGCCAGGGCGCGCATGGTGAGTGTGACGTGCCGGTGCCCAGGAGTGAGTGACCAGCATAGGAAGAAGGCGAGTTCGCCGGTGGTCCGGTTGCGTCGGATCAGCAGGTGGTGGCTGTCGGTGCCGGTGTGGATCCAGGCCAAGTCGTAGTACCGCGGCCCCTTCGCGCCGTTGCCTGCGCTGTGCCGCTGCCAGGCCGTGGCGGGCAGTCGGGCGGCGACGGTGTCCGCGCGGACAGCAGTGCGGCCGCGGTTGATTCTCACCCTCATCGAGCAGGCGACGGCCAGCACGTAGCCGGTGCCACATGCCTCGAGGGCGGCATGTAGCTGGGGGTCTTGTCCGTTGGCTACGTCGCCGGTCACCCAGGGGGCGGTGATCCGGCATCCAGAGCGGCAGCGATCATCTCCGAGGCCAACGGGGCTTGGTGGCGAATTGCACCGTCTCGGGTATCCCAGCCGCGGTGCGGCGTTCCGGTCATTGGACCGGGAGTGTTCAGGGAGGTAGAGCCGTCGGTCGATCAAGGCCCGGCCCGGGCTGGTGGCCAGGGCGAGGAACAGGCCGACCTGGGCGTTCTCGATGCGTCCCACGGTGCCGGTGTACTGCCTCTGCACCCCTGCCGAGGACTGGCCCTTCTTCAGGAAGCCGGTCTCGTCCACGTTCAAGACACCGTCCTCGGCGCCGAGGTGTTCGGCGGCGTAGGCGCGTACCTCGTCGCGGACCGCATCGGCGTCCCAGCGGGCGTTAGGAGCGGGCTGCGGCCCGGGGCTCAACTCGCCCGGACCGGCCCGCGATTCGGGTCATAACCTGGCCGTACCGGTTCTCGGCCGGGCCCACCACGAGATCGGGAAGTCGGAACGGAAGGCGCCTGTACAGTCGCTCGGGTGTGCGAGACCGATCCGGTGCCGTCAGCCGAGGGCGTCGAGCAACTCGCGCTCGCGCTGCGCGCTGAGGCCTGCGCGCCTTTCCCGGTCCAGCCCCTGCTCGCGTTCCCAGCGCAGCGTGTCGGCCAGTATCTCCGCCGGGGGCCGGTGACGCAGCCCCGCGGCGCGCGCCGAGGGCCCGTCCCGGGCAAGTCGGGGGC
>NZ_JAGXJL010000547.1:0-229 GCF_019091475.1 Streptomyces sp. GbtcB6
GCACCACCTTCCCCGCCTTCGCCCCTTGGCCCTGGCCACGGGCCTGCCCGATCTGCGTCCCCAGCTTGTCCGCGGCGGCCTGCAGCGGGCCGGTCAGACCCGCGGCACGCGCGCGTGCCACCGGGTTGGTCCGCCGCCACTCGGCCCCCTCGGCCTCCTGGATGGCCCGGTCGACCGTGTGCATGCGGCCCTCGACCTTCGGACGCGCGTCGCGGGGGACGTGACCGAT
>NZ_JAGXJL010000548.1:0-229 GCF_019091475.1 Streptomyces sp. GbtcB6
GTTGAGGGCCGCGGCCAGGACGGCGGCGACGGCGGTGGCCCCGGTGTGTGCCAGGTAGGCGCCGGGGACCGAGAGGACCGCGGGTGGCGGATCGAAGTCGCCGGTCAGTACCTTGACCAGCATCTCCCACAGGGCCCAGCCGCTGAGGGCGCCTCCGGCCAGGCCGCCGACGGCCAGCAACACGGCCTCCGAGTGGACCATGCCGCGCAGGCGCCGCGGCTGCGCGCCC
>NZ_JAGXJL010000549.1:0-229 GCF_019091475.1 Streptomyces sp. GbtcB6
GGGCCCCGCGGGGCCCGCGCGTGGGGGAGGCCGCGGTCCCGGTGCGCGGCCGCGGGGGCGGAGCCGCCGCCGGACGCCCGGGAGCCGCCGGGGAGGGCGACCGCGGCCACGGCGGCGGCGCTCAGTTGCGCGGCCCTTCGGCGGAAGCGGGTGCGCTCCACCGGGTCACCCCCTGGGCGTACGTCGAACGGCTCGGTGCTTACGGGCCGTTGACGCCGCCGGCGGGGCG
>NZ_JAGXJL010000550.1:0-228 GCF_019091475.1 Streptomyces sp. GbtcB6
CCTGGTGGCCGAACTGGTGCGCAACTGCGGGCGGTTCACGCTGGCCGACGTGATCGCGGCGCGGATGAGCGAGCGGGCGGTGCGGATCGCGGTGGGCATGTCCTCGGTCACTGTGTCCGTTCTCTATTTGGTGGCGCAAATGGTGGGGGCGGCCAGCCTGGTAGCGCTGCTGCTCGGGCGGACCAGCGAGGCTGCGCAGGCGTGGACGGTCATCGGGGTGGGCGCGCT
>NZ_JAGXJL010000551.1:0-228 GCF_019091475.1 Streptomyces sp. GbtcB6
ATGATCGGGCCCGCGCTGGTCGCCTGCCTCTCGGTGGTCGGCTCCCCCATGGTGGCCACCGCGAGCGACCAGCTCGACAAGACCGTCGGCACGGACTCCATCATCCAGTCCGACAGCGGCCAGCGGATCACCCCGCAGGCGGTCAAGGCCGACAAGGACGTGCCGGGACTCGCGCGGGTCACCGAGTACCGCACGACCACCGCCGACTACACCACGCCCGACGGCAAG
>NZ_JAGXJL010000552.1:0-228 GCF_019091475.1 Streptomyces sp. GbtcB6
TGTGCCAAGCACACAACCGGTGTACCGCATTTGGCATTACAACATTAATGGCTTCTCGCATTGCCTTGTCACCATCCGTGATAACTACTGAAGGTGGTTTGTTATACATCGCATCAAGGAAGCACTGTAGAACCCATATAAATGTTGAGGCACTCTCGTCACATAGTAAAGCAAGTCCAAAGACCGTTGTTCGAAAGTGGTGGTTCACACCAACAAGGATCAATAATG
>NZ_JAGXJL010000553.1:0-228 GCF_019091475.1 Streptomyces sp. GbtcB6
GGTGGCTAATCTCGATATAGGCGAGTGAATGAAGATTCTAATAGATGACCGGATTTTTTATATATATAATTAAATTTAATAATATTTCGTAAATAGCGAATATTCTTCTCTTTTTATCAAAGGGGAAATATTATAAAGTATTCTTAATAGATACCTAAATACTTTATCTTATTATAGCAACTGTTTACTAGAGCGCTTAGTTTATTATATAAGAATATTCGTCCCGTT
>NZ_JAGXJL010000554.1:0-228 GCF_019091475.1 Streptomyces sp. GbtcB6
TAAAAATAAAAAATTCAACATAAAATAATAACGAAATTAATATGAAATTATGGATAATTAACATATACAAATTAATTATATTAATTATAGGTTCTAAATCATATACAATAGGCAATCTGATACCACATGTTAGATAAATTAATAATTAACCCAAGATCTATTTGTATATAACATAGAACACAATAATAAGATATAATAATTAGGTATGTGTACCTGATTGATCCATAG
>NZ_JAGXJL010000059.1:0-52390 GCF_019091475.1 Streptomyces sp. GbtcB6
ACCGGATGCGGCACCCCGGCACCGGCGAGCAGCCGGGTGGCCTCGATGCCGTCGAGGACAGGCATCCGGACGTCCATGAGGACGACGTCCGGGGCCGTGCGCCGGGTCAGGTCGACCGCTTCCGCCCCGTCCGCGGCCTCGCCGACGACCTCGATGTCCGGCATCGTGCCCAGCAGGCTCCGGAAGGCCATGCGGACCAGTGCCTGGTCGTCGGCGAGCAGGACCGAGATCGTCATCGCGGTTCTCCGAGCCTCAGTTGGCCGAGCACGGCCCAGCCGGACGGGGTGGGGCCCGCGTGGAGGTCGCCGTCGAACAGGGCGACGCGTTCGCGCATGCCGGTGAGCCCGTTTCCGGGGCGGACCGCACGGGCCGGGGTGCCGTCGTCGGCGATGCGGAAGGCGACCGTGCGGGGCGCGCAGTCGAGGACGACGTCGACGCGGGAGGCGCCCCGGGCGTGCTTGACCACGTTGGTGAGGGCCTCCTGCACGATCCGGTAGAGGGTGGTCTGCGCCTGCGGGCTCAGGTTCTCGCTGGTCCCGGTCTCGGTGAGCCGGACGTCCAGACCGGTCCGGCAGGTCTGGGCGACCAGGCCCTTCAGCGCCGCCAGGTCGGGCTGCGGGGACCGGTCGGCTCCGTCGTCCTCGCGCAGTACCCCGAGCAGCCGACGGGTCCCGGCCAGCGACTGCCGCCCGGTGGTGGCGGCCTGCAGCATCTTGTCGCGGGCGCCGTCCGGGTCGGTCGCGGTGGTGGCGGCCGCGGCCTCCGACAGGGCTACGACGACCACCAGGCCGTGGGCGACGATGTCGTGCATCTCGCGGGCGATCCGGGTGCGTTCCGCGGCCGCGGCCAGTTGCGCCTGCTGTTCCCGTTCCCGTTCGAGCCGCTCGGCCCGGTCCTCGATGGAGGCCAGGTAGCGGTGCTGGGCCCGCACCGTCGTGCCGAGGAAGAACGCGGCGCCTGCCAGGCCGCCCAGGATCACCATGGCGTCGTTCACACTGCCCGCCGGCCCGAACCGCACCGCCATCAGCACGACCCCGAGCCCCACGGCCGCCGCCGCGCCGAGTGCGAACCGCAGGTCCCGATGGGCGGTGACGGTGTACAGCGCGACCAGGACCGCCAGCTCCGCGAACGACACCGTGCCCAGCGCCCACGTCAGCATCGCCACCGCCCAGCAGACCGCGAAGACGGCGAGCGGGGCGCGCCGGCGCAGCAGCAGGGGCCATACGACGGCCATGGCCAGCGCCCAGTCCCGTACCCCGGCACGGTTGTAGAGCAGCTCGTGCGCCGCGAGCGCGGTGCACACCAGGCACGGCACGAGCAGCAGCACGGCCGCGGAATTCATGCGCGTCCGGACCGGGGAAATCAGCGAAACCAGGGAAACCACCTCGCCGAGATTACGGGAATTCGCCTCGGCCGCCATCAATCGATGGTCGTACATCGCCGGGAAAGAGCCCACCTTCGTCGGATGTCACGGACCTGACGTGGCCCTTAGCGTCTCCGTCCATCCCCGCAAAAGCACAGAGCAAGAGCACATAGTAAGAAAAGGGAAAGAGGCGAAGGCATTCATGGATTCCCATCGGGCGGCGACAAAAGTCCCCGCGGCGACAGCCCTGTTCTGGGTCATCAAGGTCCTCACCACCGGCATGGGCGAGGCCACTTCCGACTATCTCGGCCAGTGGAGCCTGTGGCTGTCCGCCGGGGCGAGTGCCGCCGCCCTGACGGTGGCCTTGTGGCTGCAGTTCCGCTCGCCGCGCTACCGGCCGGCGACGTACTGGTTCACCGTCGCGATGATCGCCGTCTTCGGCACGGCGGCCGCCGACTGCTTCCGGATCGGCCTGCACGTGGAGTTGCCGTACACGACGACCGGCTACGCGCTGGCGCTGGCCGTGTGCTTCGCCGCCTGGTACGCCACCGAGCGCACCCTGTCGATCCACACGATCGACACCCCGCGCCGCGAGGTCTTCTACTGGCTCACCGTGCTGCTCACCTTCGCGCTCGGCACGGCGGCCGGCGACCTGACCGGCTTCTACCTGGACCTCGGGTTCGTGCACTCGGCACTGCTGTTCGGCGCGGCGATCCTCGTGCCGTGGCTGCTGTACCGCTTCGCGCACCTGAACGCCGTCGCCGCGTTCTGGACGTCGTACGTGCTGACCCGGCCGCTCGGCGCGTCCCTGGCGGACTACCTGGGCATGGACAAGCCGTTCGGCGTGGGCGTCGGCTTCGGTACGACGGCCCTGCTGTCGGCGGCGGTGTGCGCGGTACTCGTCGGGTACGCCGGCTGGTCGGACCGGCGCCCTCAGCCGCTGCCGGCGCCGGTGTCGTCCTGACGGACCGGTACCAGCAGGGCGAGGGCGGGACATGGCCGGTCCGCGCCGGGGGCTCAGTCCGCGTTGGGGCGGGCGAGGCCCTGGTCGTAGGCGAAGATCACGGCCTGGACGCGGTCCCGGGCGCCGATCTTGGCCAGGACGCGGCCGACGTGGGTCTTGACGGTGGACTCGGTCACGACGAACCGCTCGGCGATCTCGCCGTTGCTCCAGCCCTTGCCGATGGCGACGAGGATCTCGCGCTCGCGGTCGGTGAGGGAGCCGAGTCTCGGGTCCTCGTCACGGTCTCCGCTGGGGGCGGGGACGTAGCGGGTGAACTCGTCGAGGATGCGGCGGGTGAGGGCCGGCGCGATGACGGCGTCCCCGGCGGCGACGGCCCGGATGCCGGCGAGGAGTTCCTCGGCGTGCGCGTCCTTGAGCAGGAAGCCGCTGGCACCGGCGCGCAGGGCGGCGTGGACGTACTCGTCGAGGTCGAAGGTGGTGAGCACGAGGACCCGGGAGCGCTCGCCCGCGGCGACGATGCGACGGGTGGCCTCGATCCCGTCCATGCCGGGCATGCGGACGTCCATCAGGACGACGTCCGGGCGCAGTTCGGCGGCCTTGCGGACGGCGTCGGCGCCGTGCGCGGCCTCGCCCACGACCTCGGTCTCCGGGACGGAGTCCAGCAGCATGCGGAAGCCGTAGCGCTGCAGCGGCTGGTCGTCCACGATGAGCACGGTGGTCATCGGGCACCGCCCTGGGGGGTGAGGTCGAGGACGGCCTCGACGCGCCATCCGCCGCCGCGCGCGGGACCCGCGCTGACGGTGCCCCCGTACAGAGCCGCTCGTTCCCTCATGCCCACCAGTCCGTGTCCTTCCTCGTTCGGCGGTCCGGCCGCTGCGGTCCGGCCCGTGTCCTGGACCCGGATGGTCAGTCTGCCGCCCTCGGCGAGGATCGCCAGGTGGACCCGGGTCTCGGCGTCCGTGTCGGCGTGCTTCAGGGTGTTGGTGAGGGCTTCCTGGACGATGCGGTACACGGTCAGCTGCACGCCGCCGTCCAGGGCGTCCACGTCGCCGGAGGTGCGGTAGACGACCTCCAGTCCGGCGGCCCGCACTTTCGCGCACAGCGCGTCGAGGTCCGCGATGCCCGGCTGCGGGCTGAGCTCGGGCCCGCCCGTGGGGCCGTCCGCCGGCTCGCGCAGCACGCCGAGCACCCGCCGCAGCTCGCCCAGAGCCTGCCGGCCGGTGTCGCCGATCAGCTGCAGGGCCTCCTTGCCCCGTTCGGGGGCGGTGTCGCTGGCGTAGGCGCCGGCGTCGGCGAGCGTGATGATCACGGAGAGGTTGTGGCCGACGATGTCGTGCATCTCGCGCGCGACGCGGGTGCGTTCGGTGGCCGTGGCCAGTCGGCTGCGCTGGTCGCGTTCGATCTCCAGCTGGGCGGCTCGCTCCCGCAGTCCGGCGAGCTGGGCCCGCCGGATCCGTACCATCAGGCCGAGCGCGAGTGCCGCCGTCGCCGTGCTGAGCAGGAAGAACAGCGCGTCCCAGACCGACACCACCGCGGAGACGCGCACCGCCACCAGTGCCATGGCGCCCGCCATGACCCCGCACGCCCACGGCAGCCGGCGCAGCCGCCCGTGCAGGGTCAGGCTGTACAGGGCGACGAAGAGCGCGACGTCCGCGCGCAACGCCGCGCCCAGGGCCCACTGGACGACGAACACCGCGGCGATCACGCCGAAGGCCGCCTCGGGACTGCGCCGCCGCCACAGCAGGGGCAGCACGAGGCCGACCTGCACCGCCAGCATCGCGGCGACGGGGAGCTGGGTGAAGGCGAGCCGGAAGTTGCGTGCGCGGTCGCCGTCGCCGTCCCCGTCACCGTGGTGGACGAGGTCGGGCAGGCAGAACATCAGGAAGACCAGGACCACGACCCCGGTGTCGAGCACCCAGGGGTGGGCCTGGTCGGCCTGCCGCAACCGCTGGCCGCCCCGGGAGAGCCGGGCGACCAGCGGTCCCGTTCCGCTGATGTCATCGATGGTCACGGACGTCACGCTGCCATGGTGCGGGTCTCAGACGTCGCTGCGCACGAGCCGGTACGCCGCGCCGGCCAGTGCCAGTGCCGTCCAGCCGAGGAAGACCAGCAGTCCGGCGCCCGGCGACAGGGTCGTGGAGTCGTGTGTGAGGGCGAACATCGACTCGCCCGCGTTGGACGGCAGGTAGGGGCTGATGTTGTCCTGCCAGGAGCTCGGCAGCAGGGAGATCAGGCCCGGGATCAGCATCAGCGAGGCCACCAGGACCGAGATCCCGCCGGCCACCGAGCGCAGCAGCGCGCCCAGGGCGACGCCGATCACCCCGACCAGGCCGAGGTAGAGCCCGGCGCCCAGCAGGCTGCGCAGGACGCCCGCGTGGGAGAGGCCCATGGCCGCGGGCGTGCCCGAGACGATCCCGCTGCCGAACAGGAAGGCGACGAACGCGCCCAGCGTTCCCACCGCCAGCGCGACCAGCCCGAACACGGCCGCCTTGGACCACAGCACGGGCAGCCTGCGGGGCACCGCGGCGAGTGTCGAGCGGATCACGCCGGTCGAGTACTCCCCCGCCGTGACCAGCACGCCGAGCACACCGAGGGCGAGCTGGGCGAAGTTCGTGCCGAAGAGGGAGAGGCTGACGGCCGTGGCGGTGGCGAAGTCGCGGTCACGGCCCACGTGGCCGGAGTCGATCTCCGACTTGTAGTGGCTCGCGGCGATCAGGCCGAAGGCCACCAGGAAGAGCAGGCCGAGGCCCAGCGTGATCCAGGTCGAGCGCAGCGACCACAGCTTGGCCCACTCCGAGGAGAGCACGCGCCGGCCGGTCACCCGGTAGGCGGGGCGGGCCGGGGTGGTGGTCCGGGGTTCCTCCTCGGCGGTTGCGGTGAGGGTGCTCATGCCACACTCCCCTCGGTCTCGACGGCGGTCGTGGAGCCGTGGTACTCCACGGCATCCCTGGTCAGGTCCATGAACGCCTCCTCCAGCGACACGCTCCGCGAACTCAGCTCGAACAGCGCGATGCCGTGCTCGGCCGCCTTCAGCCCGATCTCGCGGGCGGTCACCCCGGTCACCTGCAGTTCCTCGGAGCCGATCCGGCCGGTGATGTCGACGCCCGGGCCCGCCAGGACGTCCCGCAGCCGCGCCGGGTCCTGTGTCACCACCGTCACGGTGTCACCGCCCGCCTCCCGGATCAGGTCCCCGACGGTGGTGTCGGCCAGCAGCCGCCCGCGCCCCACGATGATCAGGTGGTCCGCGACCAGGGCCATCTCGCTCATCAGGTGCGAGGACACGAACACGGTCCGGCCCTCGTCGGCGAGGGCCTTCAGCAGGTTGCGGATCCAGAGGACGCCCTCCGGGTCGAGCCCGTTGACCGGCTCGTCCAGCATCACCGTCTGCGGATCGCCCAGCAGCGCCGCCGCGATGCCCAGCCGCTGCCCCATGCCGAGGGAGAAGGCACCGGCCCGCTTCTTCGCCACGCTGCCGAGGCCGGCCAGCTCGATGACCTCGTCGACCCGGCGGCGCGGAATGCCGTGGGTCAGCGCGAGGGCCCGCAGGTGGTTGTAGGCCGAGCGGCCCGGGTGGATCGACTTCGCCTCCAGCAGGGCACCGACCTCCTGGAGCGGTGCCTCGTGGCCGGCGTAGGGCCGGCCGTTCACGGTGACGGAGCCGGTCGTCGGCGCGTCGAGTCCGACGATCATGCGCATGGTCGTGGACTTGCCCGCGCCGTTGGGCCCGAGAAAGCCGGTCACCGTGCCGGGCTTGACGACGAAGTCCAGGCTGTCGACGGCGGTCTTCTCGCCGTATCTCTTGGTCAGCTGCCGTGCGTCGATCATGCGCGTGTCTTTCTGTCGGCCTCCGGCGTCCCTGGTCTGCGACGCCTCACGGCAACGGTAGGCGCGGGATCACCCGGTCCCGTGGTACCGGGAGGCTGACCTGGGCCGGGCGCGTGGTACCCCGGTACTACGCGTCTGAGCTGCGTCGGCGCCGCTTGTCCCGGCGGTGCCGGGCCCGGCTCACAGGACGGAGCGTCGGGTCAGCAGTGCCAGTACCAGCAGGCCGGGGAGCAGCGGCAGCCAGCCGGTGAGCATGCGGTAGCCGAAGACCGCCGACAGGGCCGCGGCCGCGGGCGCCCCGGCCGCGGTGAGCGTCAGTACGAGCGCGGCGTCCAGTGAGCCCAGGCCGCCGGGGGTGGGCAGCAGTACCGCGGCTCCGCTGGCGACGAGGTACGCCAGCAGGACGTGTCCGGCGGGCACGGTCACCTCCAGCGCCCGGACCACGGCGACCAGCACGGCGGCGTGCAGCAGGGCGAATCCGACGGATCCTCCCCACAGGGCGCAGGCCCTGGACCGGCTGCCGTGCACGGCCCTGACATCGGCCAGGACGCGCCGGACCGCACTCCGGGCGCGGTGGCGTACCGGTCGGCTCAGCGCCACGGCCAGGACGGCCACCGCGGCGCAGCCGACGGCCGGCAGCAGCAGGGAGGCGCGCGGGACGGCCGGCGAGAGCCGCAGGGGCCGGGGCGAGGCCAGCAGCAGTACGGCGGCCAGCGCGAACCGGACCAGCGCACCGGCGGCGGCCTTGACCGCGAGCGCGGTCGCCGACCGGGCGGTGGACAGCCCGCAGCGGGTGAGGAACCGCAGGTTGACGGCGCTCGCGCCGACCCCGGCCGGCAGCACGTGATTGGCCGCGCAGGCCGCGAACTGTGCGGCCACCAGCCGCCCGGCGGGCAGCCGTTCGGCCACCGCTCCCTGCTGGGCCACGGCCGCGCACACCCAGGTGGCCAGGGCGGCCGCGCCGCCCGCCAGCAGCCAGTCGCGGTCGGCGACGGCGAGCCGGTCGGCCCCGGCGTCCATCGTGTGCCGGTGCGCGGCGAGCAGCCAGCCGGCCGCCGCCGTCACGGCCGCGGTGACGGCGAGCTGCCAGGTCCGGCCGAGGCCGCGGGACAGCGGCACGCCGGTGGTGCTCACCGCTGTCCTCCCCGGTCCGGGGCGGGTGCGACGTAGACACGCACGCCCGCCACCGTGTGCGGGGTCCAGGAGCGGGCATAGCCGGGCGGGCGGCCGCCGGGTGCCAGGAGCGTGGCGGTGGGCAGCCGGCGGGCGGTCCGCCGGATGGCCGCCGGCGTGGTGTTGGCGTCGTGGCCGCCGGTCGACGCCGAGGAGCAGCCCGCGTAGTAGGCGATCGGGGCGTAGTTGTCACCGGTGACCAGACAGGGCGGGGCGACGCCCAGCCGGTGCAGCCCGGCGGCGACGCGCGCCCAGTCGCGGTGGGTGGCGGTGGAGCGCTGCACGGTGCGTTCCAGGACCACGAACTGCACGGCCAGATGACCGGCCAGGGCGAGGGTCAGCAGTGCCGCGGTCAGCGGCCGGCGGATCCGTCCGGGGGCCCGGACCAGGCGCACCAGGAGATCGGCGACCGGGACGGCGAGCAGTGCGTAGGCGGGCAGCAGGAAGCGCGGTGCCGCGTAGCCGATCAGGAAGAGGTACGGGAAGGCCGAGGAAGCGGCGCAGGCCAGCGCCAACAGAGTGGCCGTGCCGCGCCGGGCGCGGATCGCGACCACGGCCGCGAGGACGGCGAACACCGGGAGCACGTACCACCACAGGGTCACCGGGGCGGAGGGCACGGCACCGGTGCACGGACGGCACAGCGTACGTCCGCCCAGCGCGCGCAGCTGGTCCGTGACGGCGATGTGCCAGCCGAGGCCGCCCTGGATGCGGGACGCGTCGGACAGGCGCTGTGCCAGGCCGCCGTAGGAGACGAAGGCCTCGATCACCCACTCGGCCGCACCGGCGGCGAGGCCGCCGAGCAGCGTCGCCAGCAGCGCGGGGCGCCGCCATCGCCGTACGCCCACCAGCAGCACGAGCAGGGGCAGGGTCGCCCAGACCGCGTCCACGGGCCGCATCCAGCCCATCACGGCCGCGCTCAGGCCCACGCCCCACAGGGCCGAGCGGTCGAAGCGGTCCGCCTGGGCGCGCAGGAAGCATCCCGTGCAGGCCAGGGCGGCGACGGCGACCCAGTAGTTGGGCATGGCCTGCGGGCCGTAGTACAGCGTCACCCACAAGGTGGCGAAGAGGGCGCCCGCGGTCGCCCGCACGCGGGCCGGGAAGACGCCCCGCCAGGCGCGGAGCGCGAGGAAGAGCGCGAGGCCGGACAGGACGGCCAGGTAGATCCGCAGCAGCGCGGTGGACGACGACCAGGCGGCGACCGGCGCCACCAGCAGCGGAACGCCGCGGGCCCGCGGGGCGCTGAAGAACGCGGCGGGCGCATGGGCGGCCACCTGGCTGACGTAGACCGACTCGTCCCAGCCGAGGCCCATCCCCGGTCGTACGAGCAGGAGCTGGGCCAGGGTGAAGACGGCGGCCACGACCGCCGGCGCCCGCTCACCCCGGAATCGGCGGGCGGGACGGCCGGCCGTGGGCGGGCCGGGCCGGCGCGGGCCGGTCGACGTGGCCGGCGCGATGTCCGTGGCCTGTGGGCCGTCTCTCATCTCACACCCCTCCCCCTACAGCTTGTAGGGCCGTTGCAACCCTACAGGCCGTAGGGGCAGATCACGGACGGCGGCGAGGACGGGGGCCGGGAAGGGCGGGCCAGGGGGCGAGCCGGGCGGCGCACAGGGCCCTGACAGTCTTCCAGCCGGGCGTCACCCACGGCGGGCGACACCGCAAGCAGTCTTGAATTCACCGGACAGTTGCCCGAATCCCCTTGTGTCGGACACGGAACGCCCCTCGCCGTACCTTCGTCTACAGTGAAGTAGACCGTCTACAGAACTGTAGTCATGAAGGAGATCCCGACGATGACCACGGCCGTGCACCTGTCGTCGCAGCTGCCGAACCCCGACCGGTGTCCGCGAACGACGGTCGCCGTGATCGCCGGCCTCTCGCCGATTCCGCTCGTCACCGCGGTGTACCGCTCGCGCCGGGCGGCGATGGCGAAGGAGGCTCGCGGATGATCCTCGCGCTCGACGGCTCCTCGCTCGACGGTCCCGCCTACACCGATGTGGTGAACCTCGCCCGGCATGCTCCCGCATGGCTGAACGACACGGTGTCGGCGTGGTCGACGTACGGGCTGGCCCTTTTCGCGGTGCTCATGGCCGTCGGCTGGTGGCGTGCCCGGCGGGAGAGCGCCGGCGCGTCGGTGACGGCGCTCGCCGTGCCGTTCGCCGTCCTCGCGGCGTTCGGGGTGGATGCGGTGCTGAAGCTCCTCGTGCGCGAGGACCGGCCGTGCCAGAGCCTGCGCGTGACCACGCTGGAGGCGTGCCCGGCGCCCGGCGACTGGTCCTTCCCCAGCAACCACGCGGCCATCGCCGCCGCGGCGGCCGTCGCCCTGCTGTTCGTCTCCCGTCGGCTCGGCATCGCGGCCGCCGTGGCCGCCGCCGCGATGGCGGCCGCTCGGATCTGGGTCGGCGCGCACTACCCCCACGACGTGCTGGCGGGGATCGCGGTGGGCACCCTCACCGTCCTGCTCGTCATGCCGGCACTGCGCAGACACGCGGACACCCTGGCCGGGCGGCTGACCGCGACCCGCCTGCGGCCGTTGCTGGGGCCCGGCGGCACCGGCACCGCGACGGAGACGGGCACGGCCGCGCGGGACGACGGCCGCGAGGCCGTTCCGTCGGCGGGGCGTGACAGCACGGGGTGGTAGGAATCCGCATGGCACAGCGCTGAAAGGAACCGGCCGGAGCCGGACAGGACGGGGCGTGGAATCCATAGCGGAACATCAGATGCTCCGGCAGCGGCAGGCTCGCTTCGAGCGACTGGCACACGCGGTGGCGAATCCGCTGCATCGGTATCTGGTGCGACGGGTGACCGCCGACATGGTCGAGGACATCCTGTCGGACACGATGCTGGTGCTGTGGCGACGACTCGACGACGTGCCCGGACTGGACACCGCGTCCGCGCCCGATCCGGACGACGTCCTGCCGTGGTGCTACGGGGTGGCACGCGGATGCCTGGCGAATGCCCGACGTGCCGACGGACGCAGGCTGCGCCTGGTGGAGCGGCTGGTCGGGGCCCACCGGCACCTTCCGGCCACGGCCGCCGACCACAGCGACCTGCACGAGGCACTCGATGCCCTCGGGACCCTGGACCGCGAAGTCGTGCAGCTGTGGGCGTGGGAGGGACTGGCGCCGCGCCAGATCGCGGAGGTGACCGGGCTGACCGCCAACGCCGTGAGCATGCGCCTCCACCGGGCGAAGCGAAGGCTCGCCGCACAGCTGGGGCGAAAGAACCCGGTACGGCCCGGACATGACGGTGCTGAAGGAAGGAGCAGTCGGTGAACGACGACGAGCTGCTGGCCCGCCTGAAGGCCGCGGACCCCGCACTGGCGGCACGAGCTCCCCTGCCCGACGTCGACCGTCTTGTGGAGGCCGTTTCGCACACCGGCACCACGCTCCGGCCGGAAAGGGACGCCACCGGCGTTCCGGCGCTCCCCGCGAAGACCGCCACGCGCAGACGCCGTCATCCGCTCGCACTCGCGGCGGCCGTCGGAGCGCTTCTGCTCGGCGGCGGAATCACCGGAGGGCTCATGGCGAACCACGGCAGCGGCACCTCGCCCTCGGCCGGTCCACTGCGTCTCACCGTCACGAGCGGCTCCGCCGGCGCCAAGTGCGCCGCCCCCGTCCCCGACCGATTCCGCCAGTACCCGCTGCTGTTCGAGGGAACGGTCACCTCCGTCAGCGGTTCCTCGGCCTCGTTCCGGGTCGATCACTGGCTGCAGGGCGGCGCCGGCGCCGGCACGGCACGGCTCACCAGCGACACCCACGTGCCGGAGCGCCTCGCCTTCTCGGTCGGCGAGCACTACATCGTCGCCGCGGACGCCGACGGCACTGTCCCGGCATGCGGCGCGAACGGGGTCACCGACGCCACGGCCGACAAGTTCCGCCAGGCATACGGGAATTGACCGCACGGCGTCGGCCGGGCACGGAGCACCGGTGCGGAGGACCGGGGCGGTGGCGGCGCGAAGGGCGGGAGGCGCGTGCGGCGCCTCCCGCCCGGTGGCGTTGCGAGCCGGCAGGGACCACCCGACCGCGGCCGGCCCTAGCCGGTGTAGCCGGTCACGTCGCCGATCCACGTGATGAAGTCGCCCGGGTCCTCGTCGGCGCCGTGGGCGGCGTCCCAGTACATGAGGGCGTTGACGTCGTCCCCGAGGTTCTCCAGGCTCAGGGCGAGGTTGCCGACGATCGTCAGCGCGGTGTCGGTGTCCTTGGTGCCGGTGCGGATCCACCAGTACTTGGCCCGGTCGTCGTTGGACTCGCCGATGAAGTACATCGGGTTCATCATGTCGAGCTTGCCGGGGATGTCGCTGTCCAGTGACGTGCCGCCGGTGCCGCTCGTGTCGTTGGCCAGGCTGTAGTCGGTGAAGTGCCGGGCCTCGGTGGTGTCGACGCCGAACTCGTTGTTCTCGCCCGCCGACAGGTCGAAGGCGTCGAAGGCCGGGGCGTCCTTGCCGCGGGATCCGACGTGGTCGAGGTAGTCGGACCAGGAGAACGCGGCCGAGGAGCCGTCCCAGGTGATGAAGGTGTTGGAGGACAGGTAGGCGGTCCGGTCGTCGTCCGACAGGTCCGCCAGGTAGCTGGTGGCGGCCGGCTCCAGGTAGGTCGCCAGCAGGTAGTCGTCGAGGTTGTCCGCCGTGATGGTGCCGTAGTCGTCCGCCGTCAGGCCGAGCCCGGACTGGTAGGTCTCGAACAGGGCCTTGAGGTCCGCGGAGACGTCCTGGTCCACCTCGTCGCCGCTGCTGAGCGTGTTGGTGCCCCAGTTCCACTCGTAGGCGCCGTCGGCGTTCTCCAGGTCGGTGATGGGGCACCAGGCGCCGGTGGCGTAGACGACGTCGTCGGCGTCGGCCGCGCCGAGCGCGCTGAGGTAGTCGTCGTACAGCGAGCTGCCGCCGGAGGCTCCCAGCAGGGCCGACAGGGCGCCGCCGGCGCTGGTCCCGGCGGTGACGATCTTGTCGGTGTCGCCCGGGACGGTGCCCGCGTTGTAACGCACGTACCGGATCGCGGCCTTGAGGTCCACGATCGCCGCCGGCGCGGTGCCGTAGTAGTCACCGCCGGAGTCCACCAGGGTCCGGCCGCGCGCGCCCGGCTCCACCGCGACGTACCCGGCCGCGATCGCCAGCTGCGCCCGGCTGCTGCTCACGCCCGTGTTGGTCGACACCGAGGAGGGGAGGTAGCCGCCGATCGAGTTGGAGACGAGGATCGGGGCGTCGGTGGCGTCCACGGCGGTGCCGTCGATGGACACGGGGACGCTGACGGTCAGGCTCTGGTAGGTCTCGTCCACCGGGTCGGTGACATAGGTGATGGCCGACCAGAAATGGTAGGTGACCTCCTTGTCGCCGTCGTCGGTGGAGATCGTCGTCGTGATCTCGGTGTACGCGTCGGGGTCGAAGGCCAGGGAGTCGGACGTGGTCGCGTCGGTCGACGCGGTCGCCGCCAGCGCGTTCGTGCCGCCGGCGATCCCCACCACCGGTACGGCGACGGCGGCCGCGGCAATTCCCTTGATCAGGGCCCTGCGGTTCATCTTGTGCGTCATTTCGTGTCTCCTTCACGTGGCGCAGCAGTTTCCGAACCGCCATCGACGGCAATACGGGCTTTCTTCGCCGACGGGAGTGCCGGTGCGGGTGTCCGGAGAGTTCTGAAACTGCTTCACGGGACGCTTGTCTCGATCTCGGCAGCGAACGTAATTCAGTGGCGACAATATCGTCAACAATTCCAGCGATTCCACGGTCAACCCATAGAGACCGCTCTGCATCCTGAGATTCCTGAAACCTGGAATTCACCACCCCCACGGCGATGGTCAAGAGTGCGTCACGTGATCTCGGCGACTGAGCGGGCGGAGGCCTGCCGACGTACTGAAGAAGCACGTAGACGCGACTCCGACGAAGGGCAACTCCTTGATTCCGCGACGCATCGGTCTGAGCCTCGCCGCGGGGCTCGCCTCCGCCGCCCTGCTGGGGGCGTGCGGCTCCTCGAACGGCAGCAGCCCCGCCGACGCCGCCCCGACCGCCCCGGCTTCCCCGGCCACGTCGGATCCGGCGACCTCCGCGCCGGCCGTCAGCAGCACACCCGGGAGCGAGCAGCCGGCCACCACCGACGCCGTGCTGACCAGGACGGCCCAGGGCCTGGGCAGCATCGTCACCGACGACAAGGGGCTGACCCTCTACCGCTTCGACAAGGACGAGCCGAACCCCTCCAAGTGGACGTGCTCCGGCGCGTGCACCAAGACCTGGCTGCCCGTGATCGTGCCGGAGTCCGTGCAGACCTCAGGGGTGGAGAAGAGTCTCCTCGGCACGGTCCACCGGAACGGCGAGACACAGCTCACCCTCGCCGGCTGGCCGCTCTACCGGTACGTGGGCGACACGGCGGCCGGGCAGACGAACGGCCAGGGGAAGGACGGGGAGTGGTACGCCGTCACTCCTGCCGGCCAGAAGTCCAGCGTGACGGGCTGACGCCCGGGACACCCAGTGCGGCAATTGTTTTCCAGGACCTGTTCTGCTTGAACGGAATTTCGAAGACCTTGGAAAACAGCCACGCCCCGAGTATCGAACCGGGCAGGCCCACCGCCAGCGTGAACCAGAACGTGGGCAGTCCCGGCGACACGAAATGCGGGGCGATTCGGCGAATCACGGCCATGACGATCGGAAGATGGATCAGGTAGAGGCTGTAGGAGAAACTGCCGAGGCCGTGGACGGGGCGTGCCGTCAGGAGCCGTACGAGGACGGCGGGTTTTCCGGTGGCAACGGCGGCCAGCACCATCGTCATGGCGGGGGCGATGGCGAGGTCGATCCAGAAGTAGTGGTTCACCGTCCAGACGGAACCCCGGACGGCACCGAGAGCCAGGACCGGCAGGGCCGCCAGGACGGCGAACCATCCCCACGGCAGGCGTCGCACCCTGTCCCCGGCGGCGACGACTCCGGCGCCCAGCACGCCCGCGGCGAACACCGGAGCGAGATGGGGAGCGAGCCAGTTGTCGCCCTCCACGGGGTTCGCGCCGGGCGCCGCCAGACCACCGGCGATCACCGGGAGTGTCACGCACGCGGCCAGGATCACGGCGCCCCAGCGCCGACGGACGAACAGGAGAAGCGGGAAGAGGAGATAGAGCTCGGCCTCCACTCCTATCGACCAGAACGCACCGTTCGGCGTCGGGGCGGTGACCATGTCCTGGGCGACGAGGCCGTACACCAGAACGGTCGCGCCGGTGGGCGGCCCGAAGTGCGAGGCCGGCACGACGAACCACGAAATCACCAGGCTCAGGGCCAGTGCCGCCCAGTACGGGGGAAGGATGCGCCAGGCGCGCCGGCGCAGGAACTCGCCGACACCGGCCGACCGCCAGCCGTGCCGGGCCGGGGAGATCGCCAGGGAGAACCCGGACAGCACCAGGAAGAAGACGACGGCCAGGCGCCCGAACATCAGCCCGCCCAGCCATGGGGGTGCCGAACTGCGGGGGTAGCCCGGGAAGGTGTACAACCAGCAGTGGAACAGGACCACATACAGTGCCGCCAGGCCACGGAGACCGTCCAGGCCCTGTACTTGCCGACGGACCTGCGCCCCGTCGCCGTTCCCGTTCTCCCCCTGTCGCACGGGGGCGGCCAGGTCGAGCGTGCTTCCGGCCGGGCGACTCGCATCCACTGAAATCGTTCAGCCCTTCCTTCGAGCAGCACCGCGCCGCCCACAGCGACAGGTACGTGACCCCCGGCCGGGCCGTTCAACAGGCGAGTCCGCATGATGACGAGTCGCAGGGCTTGGTGCGCTCTTGAACCGAAAGTCGTTGATTGTTTGAGTAAGTGATCCTTACGATCCTCCGACTGGGGAGCGGGGGGACTGATCCATGGCAGGACCGGTGCGTTCCACGCGCGGCAACAGACTGCTGGCGGTGGCTGCCGTCGCCACCGTGCTCGGCTTCGGCACGAGTTCGACGGCCGCGACGGCATCGATGAGTACGCCGCCCGCGACCGGGGACGCCCTCACGGCGGCGGGTCCACCCGCGTTCGGGATTCTGGGGTATCCCCACGCCAAGATCGGAATGGTCTGGAGATTCGCCTTCCCGCTGTTCGTCAACAACTCGAGGACGACGGTCCGGATCACCTCGGTACGGCTGGACCACGTTCCGTCCGGGGCGCGGGTCGAGGGGTACCCGGTCTACTCCATGAAGGACACGGACGGATACATCCTGGACAGCCTGGAGGGGGACAAGAACGCCCCGGGCAGCCGGGACATGACCACGATGCCGGACTACGCCGGCAGACCCATGGTGATACGCGGCCACGCCGACAGCGGCGACTACTACGCCATGGTCAGGGTCAGGATCGTCGGCCACATCGGGGAGCACCTCAGCGGCTGCCGCGTGAACTACACGCAGGGCGGCAACAGGTACACCCAGGAGGTGCGGTGCGAGTACGCGCTCGACATGAAGTGAGCGGCTGCGTGAGTACGGCGGGTCGCCTTACGGAGTCGTGACGTGCGGGCGTGGAGTGGTGGTCCGGGGGCCGGGCGAGCCTAGCGTGGCCGTATGCGTGTACTGGTCACCGGCGGTGCCGGGTTCATCGGGTCCCATGTCGTCGAGGCGCTGACGGAGCGCGGGCACGAGACGGTCGTGTTCGACGTGCGGGACGATCCGGGCGCCGACGTGCGCAGTCCGGTGGCGGTGGGGCGGGCCCTGGCGGGCGTGGACGCCGTCTGCCACCAGGCCGCGATGGTCGGCCTCGGCGTCGGGTTCGGCGACGCGGCCGAGTACGTCTCGCGCAACGACCTCGGTACGGCCGTACTGCTCTCCGCGATGGCCGACGCGGGGGTACGGCACCTCGTGCTGGCCGGGTCGATGGTCGTGTACGGGGAGGGGCGCTACGAGTGCCCGCGCCACGGCGTCGTACGGCCCGGCCCGCGCGCGGTCGCCGATCTGGACGCCGGGCGGTTCGAGCCGAACTGCCCCGCGTGCGGTGCCGCGTTGACGTCCGGGCTGGTCGGTGAGGACGCGCCCGTCGATCCGCGCAACGTGTACGCCACGACCAAGCTGGCCCAGGAGCATCTGGCCGCCGCCTGGGCCCGGTCGACGGGCGGGTCGGCGGTGTCGCTGCGCTACCACAACGTGTACGGCCCCCGGATGCCCCGTGACACCCCCTACGCGGGCGTGGCCTCGTTCTTCCGCTCCGCGCTCGCCCGGGGCGAGGCGCCCCGGGTGTACGAGGACGGGCGGCAGCGCCGGGACTTCGTGCACGTCCGGGACGTGGCCGCCGCCAACGCCGTGGCGCTGGAGGCGCGGCCGGCCCCGGGGGTGCTGGCCGCCTACAACACCGGAAGCGGCGAGCCGCACACCGTCGGCGAAATGGCCCGCGCACTGGCCGAGGCGCACGGCGGGCCGCTGCCGGTGGTCACCGGGGAGTACCGGCTGGGCGATGTACGGCACATCACGGCCGACTCCTCGCGGCTGCGGGCCGAACTGGGCTGGAAGCCGGAGGTCGGGTTCGCGGAGGGGATGCGGGAGTTCGCGCGCGCGGAGTGAGAGGCGGCGCTGCCGACGGCGTACCGTTACGGCGCCGTCGGCAGCGCGAGCGGCTGTTACGGCGCCGAAGGCAGCGTGACCTCGAAACGGCAGCCGCCGGGGATGTTGTGCACGGTGGCCCGGCCCTGGTGGGCCTCGACGATCCCGCGCACGATGGCGAGGCCGAGCCCGGCCCCGGCCGGCGGCGTCCGGGCGTGGCTGCCGCGCCAGCCGGTGTCGAAGACGCGGGGCAGGTCCTCCTCGGGGATGCCGCCACAGCCGTCCGTGACGGACAGGACGACGGCACCCTCGGCGGACCGCTCGGCGGCGACCGCCACCGTGCCGTCGGGGGGCGTCCGGCGGATGGCGTTCACCAGCAGGTTGCCCAGCACCCTGCTCATCTCCTTGCCGTCCACCTCGACCGGCACCGGCTCCACCCGGTCGCCGACCAGCCGTACGCCGTGCTCGCGGGCCAGCGGATCGACGCCCGCGAGGGCGTCGCCGACGAGGTCGTACAGGGACATCCGGCTGGGGCTCAGCGCGAGCGTGCCGGCGTGGATGCGGGAGAGTTCGAAGAGGTCTCCGACCATGTCGTTGAGGCGCTCGACCTCGGTGCGGATCTGCTTGTGGTAGCGGCCGGGGTCGGTGGCGACGCCGTCCTCCAGGGCCTCCGACATGGCGCGCAGACCGGCCAGCGGGGTGCGCAGGTCGTGCGAGATCCAGGCGACGAGCTCCCGGCGCGAGGTCTCCAACGCACGTTCCCGCTCCCGGGATTCGGCGAGCTTCGCGCTGGTCGCCGCCAGCTCGCGGCTCACCTCGGCCAGTTCGGCGGTGGCCGGGACCGAGGGCGCGGCGAAGTCGCCGTCCTCGCCGAACGAGCGTGCCGCGAGGACGAGTTCACGGCTGCGGGCGACGACCCAGCGGCCCAGTATCAGCGCGGTCGCGAGTGACACCACGGCCGCCATCGCGACGACCGTCGTCACCACCGACAGGTCGTGCGAGGAGAGGAACATCGCCCAGGCGACGGCCAGGGTGCCGGCGAGCATCGCGACCACGCCGACGGTGGCGACCACGGCGAGAGACGCGGTCAGCGAGCGGCGCCGCAGCAGGCGCAGCGCGGCCGCTCCGAGCAGTCCGGTGCCGGCGGCGCCGGCGAAGGCATACAGGGCGATGAGGAGGGTGTCGCGCATGTCAGGCCGCTCCTTCCGGTCCGTTCGGTCCGCCCTGTCCGGTCGGTTCGAAACGGTAGCCGACGCCCCACACCGTCTGGATCAGCCGCGGCCGGGCCGGGTCGTCCTCGACCTTGGCGCGCAGCCGGCGGACATGGACCGTGACGGTGGACAGGTCGCCGAAGTCCCAGCCCCACACCGCGCGCATCAGGTCCTCCCTGCTGTACGCCCGCCCCGGGTGCCGCAGGAAGAAGGCGAGGAGGTCGAACTCGCGCAGGGTGAGGGCGAGTCCGGTGCCGTCCTTGGTGGCGCGGCGGGCACCTGGGTCGAGGGTGAGTCCGGCGGACGAGAAGGACCGGTCGGCGGGGGCGGGGCGGCTGCGGCGCAGTACCGACTCCACCCGCAGGACCAGTTCCCGGGGGCTGAAGGGCTTGGTGACGTAGTCGTCGGCGCCGACCTCCAGGCCGAGGATCCGGTCGTCCTCGTCGCCGCGTGCGGTGAGCATGATGACCGGGACGGGGGCGTGGCCGCGCAGCCGCCGGCAGACCTCCAGACCGTCCATGCCGGGCAGCATCAGGTCGAGCACGACCAGGTCCGGCCAGTGCGCGGCGGCGCGGGTCAGGGCGGTCGGGCCGTCGCCGGCGTGGTCGACCAGGTACCCGGCGCGGTCCAGGTACCCGGCGACGATCTCGGCGACGGTCGGATCGTCGTCCACTACCAGGACACGGGCACCTCCGGCGGTGGCCTCGGCCTCGGTGAGCTCGTACGGCTGCTGCATGCCTCCACCCTCGCACCGGGCCGTCGCGGGTGTCGCGGCCGAGGGTGGGCCCGGGGTGCGACGTTCGCGTTTCGTAAGAAACAGGGGAGGCGGACGCCCGGCGCCGACGTCCGCGTTTCGTAAGCAGTCGGGGCCCGATATGCCCGGTTCACGTTCGTAGGGTGAAGCCGTGACCACCTCACCTTCTTCCCCTTCCCCGGCGACGGACGTGGACGTCGTCCTCCCCTGCCTGAACGAGGCGGCGGCCCTGCCCTGGGTGCTCGGCCGGATCCCGGCGGGCTGGCGGGCCGTCGTGGTGGACAACGGATCCACCGACGGCTCGGCGGACATCGCCCGGGCGCACGGTGCGACCGTCGTCCACGAGGCGCGGCGCGGCTTCGGCGCGGCGTGCCATGCGGGGCTGACCGCCGCGACCGCCGGCATCGTCTGCTTCTGCGACTGCGACGCCTCGCTGGACCCGGGACTCCTCGTGCCGTTCGTGCGGGAAGTCCTGGACGGCGAGGCGGACTTGGTGCTGGGCCGGCGGCGTCCGCAGGGGCGGGGCGCGTGGCCCGCGCATGCCCGCGCGGGGAATCTGGCGCTGGCGCGGATGCTGCGGCGCCGCACGGGGCTGCGGCTGCACGACCTCGGTCCGCTGCGGGCGGCCCGCCGCGAGGCGCTGCTCGCGCTGGACCTCGACGACCGGCGCAGCGGCTATCCGCTCCAGATGGTGGTGCGGGCGGCGGACGCGGGGTGGCGGATCGCCGAGCGCGATGTGGCGTACCGGCCGCGCGTGGGTTCCTCGAAGGTGACGGGCACGTGGCGCGGCACGTGGCAGGCGGTGCGGGACATGAGCCGGGTGCTGCACGAGTCACCTCGGGTGCAGGCCGGTGGGGGCTGATCACGCCCACGCGGCGGCAGCCTCAAATCAGATACAGCCCCGCGCCCCTTACGGGGCGCTACGCCCGCCGCATCTCCCCAGCCGCGGGCAGCGTCGCAGCTACCCAGCTGCGGGCAGTCGTGCCTCCCCCAGTGCCTTAAGGGCCTGGGAGGTACCCCCAGGCGGCACGGGTGGGCGCAGCGGCACCCGGCCAGCGCCGGTAAGCGAACCCACCCCCCGGCCCCACCCACTCGCACCACCCAAGGAACCCCCCATGACCACCCTCCTCGTCATCGCCAAGGAACCCCTCCCCGGCAGGGTCAAGACCCGGCTCACCCCGCCCTTCTCTCCCGCGCAGGCCGCCGCTCTCGCCGAGGCCTCGCTCGCCGACACCCTGGACGTGGTGGCCAAGACCCCCGCCACCCGCCGCGTTCTCGCCCTCGCCGGCAACCCCGGCCCCTGGCTGCCGCCCGGCTTCGACGTCGTGCCGCAGTGCGCCGGCGGGCTGGACGAGCGGCTCGCCGACGCCTTCGCGCACTGCTCCGGCCCCGCCCTCCTCATCGGCATGGACACCCCCCAGGTCACCACGGCCCTGCTCACCGTGGACTTCGCGGAGTGCGACGCGTACTTCGGTGCCGCCGAGGACGGCGGGTTCTGGGCGCTGGGGCTGGCCGACCCGGACCCGGCCCTGCTGCTCGGGGTGCCGATGTCCACGCCGGAGACCGGCGCCGTCCAGCGGCGGCGCCTCGTCACCGCCGGGCTGCGCGTGCGTGACCTGCCCCGGCTGCGGGACGTGGACACCGCGGCCGACGCGGCCGCCGTCGCCGCCCTCGTCCCGCACGGCCGTTTCGCCGCGCTGCTGGCCCGGTGCACGGCGCCCAGCGGAACGGGCCGCCGATGACCACCTCGCCGGCCGTCCCCTGGACCGGCCCCGACCCCTACGCCGCCGCCCTGCACGCCGGGCACGGCCCGCTGTTCCTGCGCCGCACCGACGGCTGGCTGCTGCCCCTGGACGTCGAGCGCTGGTGCGCGCGGGCCGACCCGGTCGACCTGGCGGTCCTCGACCGCTGCGAGGGCCCGGTCCTGGACGTCGGCTGCGGCCCCGGGCGGCTGGTCGCCGAACTCGCCGCCCGGGGCCGTACCGTCCTCGGCATCGACGTCAGCGCGGCCGCCGTCGAGCACACCGTGCGGCTCGGCGGCCAGGCCCTGCGCCGCTCGGTCTTCGAGCCGCTGCCCGGCGAGGGCCGCTGGGGCACCGTCCTGCTGATGGACGGCAACGTCGGCATCGGCGGCGACCCGCACGCCCTGCTGGACCGGGTGGCCCGACTCCTCGCCCGGAAAGGGTTGTTGATCGCCGAGACGACCTCGGTGGACGTGGACGAACGCGCCCACGTCCACCTCACCGACGCCCAGGAGGCGGTCGGCGCCCCCTTCCTCTGGGCGCGGCTCGGCACCCCGGCCCTGCTGCGGTACGCGCGGGGCTGGGAGCAGGAGGCTCAGTGGGTGGCCGGCGGGCGCCGCTTCGTCGCCCTGCGCAGCCGGCGCGCCAGCAGCAGCGCCGAGCCGCCGAAGAGCACGGCGGTGATCAGCAGCCAGCGGGCCAGGAAGCCGTCCGCGGACTGGCCGGTGGCCGACCGGTAGTGTCCGGCCACCGTCCCGCTGATCAGCGGGAACCACACGAGGAGGAGCAGCGCGGAGAGGGCGGCCGGGACCCGGACGTACATCGCCCACTCCCGGCGGCCGGCGGCGCCGAGGCCCCGTGCCACCGCCCGGTCGGCCAGCGCGTACAGCGGCAGCAGGACGAGGTCGTGCAGCAGCGCCGCCCCGGCCACCCACAGCGCCACGCCGAGCCAGTCGCCGGACAGCAGCCGTACGCCGGCGTAGGCGGCCAGTGCGAACGAGCAGGCCAGGATGAGGATGTGGAAGGGGCTGCCGACCACCGGGCGCGGGCGCATCACAGGTCTCCGAAGGTCATCCGGGCCACCCACTTGGTGTTGAGGACACCGGGTGCGGCGGGCACGATCACGCGCGCCGGGTAGCCGTGGTCGGGGGACAGGTCCTCGCCGTTCACCTGGAGGGCGAGCAGGGAGCGCGGGTCGGCGACCTGGTTGGCGCGCAGGGCCGCGCGGCGGAAGGCGCCGTGCCGTTGGATCGACTCGACGAGCACGTCCGGCGGGTCGCCGTCGTAGCCGACGAGCGCGGCGAGGTCGCGCAGCCGCACTCCGCGCCACCACTGGTCGGCGGTCGACCAGCCCTCGACACAGGCGATGGGCAACGCGGCGCTGTGCTGGGGCAGTCGGAGGAGCTGGGTGCGGCTGAGGCGGACCGTTCTGCCGCCCCGGCCCGTGACGACGAGCCGCCACGCCTCCTCCCCGGTCTCCTTCGTGTCGATCCCGGCGTAGGCGGCCGTCTTGTTGATCTGGAAGCCGTTCGGCCCGCTGCCGGGGTCGGCTCCGCCGTGCGGAGCGAGCAGGGCGGTGCGCCGCAGCGCGCCCCCGATGCTCTGCCCGGCCGTCGTGACGAGCAGCAGCAGGGACGCGCCGCCCACGAACCAGAGCGCCCCGCGCCGCGAGACGGTGGGCGGGTCCGGCCGGGGTGCCGCCAACTCCGCTTCGTCCAGGCGTCGCCCGCGAACGGCCCGGAGCGCCGTCGGGGTCTTCAGGGCGGCATGCGCGAGGAACGCGGCGAAGAACACCCAGGCGCCGTAGAAGTGCAGGGGGTAGAAGGAACCGGGGAAGACATAGTCGAGCTGGACGTTGAGGACACCGGTGGTGAACTCGAAGAGGCCGCCGCCGACCAGCAGCAGCAGCGAGATCCGCTCCAGGGCGTGGGCGAGCGAGCGGGCCGGGGGCAGCGTGAACAGCTTGGGCACCACCGACCACAGCTTGGCGAGCAGCACCGGGATCAGGACGATGCCCAGGGTGACGTGCAGGCCCTGGGTGAGCCGGTAGAGCCAGGACGGGTTCGTCGGCCAGGAGAAGAGGTAGAAGCCGAGGATGCCCTTGTCCGGGGTCTGGTCGTTCACCGGGGCCAGGTCCGGGTTGTACGCGGCGTACGAGACCAGTCCCGTCACGAACAGCACGGTGATGCCGACGAGCAGCACCAGGCCGAGCACCGAGGTGAACCAGGTGCCGCGCAGCGGGCTGCGCCAGAAGCCGGGTGAGGTGGGGAGCCGCGGGTCGTCGTGTCGCATGCTCCGACCGTAGGCCGGGAAAACCCCCGGAAAGGGTGCGCGACCCATGACGAAAGTCTGACGTCAGCCGCTTGATCCACGCTCCGGCGCGGTCGCCGACCTAGCGTTCCGCTGTGACCCGCGCTCCGCTCCGGGATCGGTACGCCGATCTGCTCGCCGTCCTCGGCGCCGCCCTGCTCGTGCTCGTGGCCGTACTGGTCGGCCGGCACCTCCAGGACACCTACCGCGTGCTGTTCGTGCACTGGCCGCCGCTGTTCGCCGACTGGGACCCGCACGTGGGCCCGGGCACCCCGGCCGCCGTGCTGGTCGCGGCCGCCGTCGTGGCGTACGGGCCGAACCTCGCCGTACGGCTGCCCTGGCGCGGGCTGCTCGGCGCGGCCTGGGGCGCCTGTCTGGCCTGGACGTGGTCGCTGGCGCTGGTGGACGGCTGGCAGCGGGGCGTGGCGGGCCGGCTCACCAGCCCGAACGAGTACCTCACGGTCATCGGCCGCTTCCACGACATCCCGGCGACCCTGCGCGACTTCACCCACCACATCGTCAGCGGCACCCCGGCCCCCTGGCCCGCACACATCGCCGGGCACCCGCCGGCGGCCACGCTCACCTTCGTCCTCCTGGACCGGATCGGGCTGCGCGGCGGGGGCTGGGCGGGCGCCTGGTGCATCACCGTCGGTTCGACGGCCTGCGTCGCCGTGCTGGTCGCGGTGCGGGCGCTGGCCGACGAGCGGCTAGCCCGGCGGGCCGCGTCCTTCCTGGTCATGGCGCCGGCCGCGGTGTGGGTGGGCGCCTCGGCCGACGGGTACTTCGCGGCCGTCGCCGCCTGGGCGGTGGCCCTGCTGGCGCTCGCGGTCACCGGCCGGTCCGTGGCCTGGGCGGCGGGTGCGGGACTGCTGTACGGGCTGACCTGCTACCTCTCGTACGGCCTGACGCTCTTCGCGCTGATCGGGGCGGCCGTGCTGGTGCTCGGCCGGCGGCGGGTCCGGGCCCGGCCGGTCGTCCTCGCCCTGCTGGCGGCCGGGGCCGCGGTCGTCCCGCTCGTGTTCACGTTCGCCGGGTTCGACTGGTGGCAGGGGTACCGGCTGCTGGTCACCCGCTACTACCAGGGCGTCGGCGGGACCCGGCCGTACGGCTACTGGGTGTGGGCCAACCTGGCCTGCACGGTGGTCATCACGGGTCCGGCCACGGTCGCCGGGCTGCGGCGGGCGGGTGCCGTGCTGGTCCGCCGCCGTACCGCGCCTGCCCCGCGGACCCGTCTCGCCCTCCTCGCGGGCACCGCCCTGCTGGCCCTGCTGATCGCCGACCTGTCCGGGATGAGCAAGGCGGAGACCGAGCGCATCTGGCTGCCGTTCGCGATGTGGCTGCTGCCGGCCTGCGCGCTCCTGCCCCGGCCGCGTGTCTGGCTCACGGCACAGGCGCTGCTCGGGCTGCTGCTGAACCACCTCTTGTTCACCGGCTGGTGACCCGCCGGAGGACCTCGCCGACGCCCCGCCGGCCACCGTCGACGTGACCGTCCTCGGCGCCCTCGCCCTGCCGGAGCCGTACGAAGGAGTCCGGGAGGCCCTGGCAGTGGCGATCCACTGCGGGGGCGGGACAACTCTGTGGCCCGGCACATCGACTGCCGGCGCGACGGCGATCATCCTGGATACGGCATCCGTGCGGGCGGCCGGGAAAGGAACGCATCGCGCCCGGCGTGCTGTGCGGTCCGGCGGAAATCCGCGTCCCGACGGAAAACGCCACCGAAACACCGGGATATTCCGGCGAGCGGCCGACTAATGCGCCGGGCGGGCATCGAGGGGCATTTTCCGCTCCTCCACGGCAGCCGAAGAATCTCCCCTCGCCGCTTATGGAGAAGTTACCTCCGGGTCGCACACCCCTCCACCCTGCACCATGAATGAATCTTCAGTCACTTCACTGCTCATGTCAAGTCACCTGCTTCACCTGGTGTTTCGCGCGGCCAAGGGGTGCTCCTAGACGCCTGGTCGGCACGTTCGGTTCCACCGGAGCGGGCAACGAGTCGGTTAATTGTCGCCACCCGGGCGACCACCCGGTGAAATTGGCGAGATTATTGCGTACGCAAGGACGTCACACCCGGAGAGGCTTGACAAGTCCCGGATATCGTCGAGAAGAATCGAGCGATCGAGAAAGTTCTGCAATTGAACGGCGTACGCCGCCGGAGCCTGGCTGTGCCCCACACGCAGAAGGCCCGGTGCACGGTTCGGCCGAACCGTGCACCGGACACCGGAGAGGAGAGACCGATGGCAGGCGCCACCCCGCGCAGTGCTCCACCCGCCGCGCCGGCCGGCCCCGGCAGGACGGAGCCGAGAGCACTCAACCCCCTCTCCGCGCGCCCGCACCCGGTCCCCGGCGGCCTCGGGAACGACCAGGGCCACGGCCGGTCCCCGTCCGAGGGCGCGGACGCCACCGACACGGTCCGGCTGGCGGTGCACGCCGCCGACCCGATCACCCGGTCCGCCCTGGTGAGTTACCTCCGGCGGCAGCCCGGCCTGACGCTTACCGGCCGGGACACACCCGCCGACATCGTCGTGGCGGCTCTGCAGGACCCGGACGCCCGCACGCTCACACACCTGAGCCAGGAGGCCGAGGGCGCCGCCAGGCTCGTCGTGATCGTGGACGGCGAGTGGTCGGTCGACCCCTACGCCGCGCTGGAGGCGGGCGTGCGCGCGGTGCTGTTCCGCCCGGCGTTCACCTGGGAGCGGTTCGGCGAGGCGCTGCAGGAGGTGCGGGCCGGTCACGGTGATCTGCCGGCGGCGTTGCAGGGCCAGCTGATGGACCAGATGACGAGGACCCACCAAGAGGTGCTCGCCCCCCACGGCCTGACCCCCGGCGGGCTCACCCAGCGGGAGGCGGAGGTGCTGCAACTGGTCTCCGAGGGCGACGAGTTGCAGCACATCGGAGACAAGCTCGGCTACTCGGAACGGACCATCAAGAACGTGCTCTACGGAATGATCAAACGGCACCGGCTGCGCAACCGCGCCCACGCGGTGGCCTACGCGATCCGAAGCGGCCAGATATGAACCCCGCCCGCCGGTACCGCGCACGGCCCGCGTGGTACCGCCCGCTGCCCGGCCGCTGCGCCGACCGCCGTACCGCCTGGCACCCCGCGCTGCCCGGCTGTGCCGCCGACCCGCGTGCCATGTGGTCCCGCCCGCTGTCCGGCCACGGCACCCACCCCCGTACCCGTTGCCCCGCCGCCCCCCGTGGAGCATGTCTCCGCGCCGACTCGGCGAAGGGGCAGGGCCGTTGAGTACCGAATCGGTGCGGCGGGGGCCGCGGGGTGCGGGGCCGGGGATGCCGGAGGGGCAGGTGGAGCTGGCCGAGCCGCCCGCGCTCGGCGAGCCCCCGCAGGCCGACCTCGGCTCCGCCCTGATGTACCTGCCGATGGGCCTGGGCACGGGCGCGATGATGCTGATGTTCTCCCAGGGCCGGCCCGGTCCCACGACGTATCTGATGTCGGGGCTGATGGGCGGGTCGATGGCGAGCATGACCCTGACCCAGCTGGGCCGGGCCGGCGGCGACCGGCGGCGCCGGATGCGCGCGGAACGCCGTGACTACCTGCGCTACCTGGGCCAGAAGCGGGCCCAGGCCCGGCAGGCCGCGGCCGAGCAGCGCGCCGCCCTGCTGTGGGACAACCCGCCGCCCGACCGGCTGTGGACGTGGCCGCTCGGCGACCGGCTGTGGGAACGCCGGCCGAACCACGAGGACTTCGCCCGGGTGCGGATCGGCACCGGCACCCGGCGGGCGGCACTGGAGTTCCTGCCGCCGCAGACCCGGCCGGTGGAGGACCTGGAGCCGCTGTCGGCGGTGTCGCTGCGCCGTTTCACCCGGGCCCACCAGCGGGTCCCGCATCTGCCGGTGCCGGTGGCGCTGCGCGCCTTCACCAGCGTGGAGTTCGCCGGTTCCGGTGTCGAGGCGCTGGCCCTGATGCGGGCGATGGTGGCTCAGCTGGCCGTGCTGCACTCCCCCGACGACCTGCGGATCGCCCTGCTGGGCGGGGAGCTGGCGGCCGCGGAGTGGGAGTGGCTGAAGTGGCTGCCGCACAACGCGCATCCGGAGGAGTCGGACGCGGCCGGACCGCTGCGGCTGGCCGCCGACGACCACGACGGGCTGCTGGAGCTGCTCGGCGCCGAGGTCCGCGACCGCCCCGACCACGACCCGGACGTGTCGCCCAGCATCGCCGAGCCGTTCGTGGTGGTGATCGCGCAGGACCTCCGAATCCCCGCGGCGTCCCGGCTGCTGACCTCGGGAATCCGCAACGTGGTCCTGCTGGACGCGACCGGCGCCATGCCCGGCGGTACGAAGGTGCTGCGGCTGACCGTGCGCGACGGCCGGGCCGAGTACCCGGCGGGCAACGACACCGCCCGGGTGACGGCCGACGCGCTGAGCGGGACGGCCGCCGAGGTACTGGCCCGGCAGCTGGCACCGCTGCGGACCGGCGGGGTCATCGACCTGGTGGACCGGTCGCTGGACTCGGACTTCGAACTGACCACCCTGCTGGGCGTGCGCGACCCGCACACCTTCGACGTGGCCGGGCTGTGGCGGCCGCGCCAGCTGCAGGCGGCCCGGCTGAAGGTGCCGCTCGGGGTCACCGAGGACGGCGAGGTGGTCGAGCTCGACCTCAAGGAGTCCGCGCAGGGCGGGATGGGCCCGCACGGGCTGCTGATCGGCGCCACCGGCTCCGGCAAGAGCGAACTGCTGCGCACCCTGGTGATGGGCCTGGCCGCCACCCACTCCTCGGAGGTGCTCAACCTGGTCCTGGTGGACTTCAAGGGCGGCGCCACCTTCCTGAACATGGAGCGGCTGCCGCACACCTCGGCGGTGATCACCAACCTCGCCGACGAGGTCCACCTGGTCGACCGCATGCGGGACTCGATCAACGGGGAGATGGTCCGCCGTCAGGAGCTGCTGCGCGCCGCCGGCCACTCCTCGCTCTTCGAGTACGAGAAGGCCAGGCTGTCCGGAGCCGACCTCACCCCGCTGCCGTCACTGCTCATCATCGTCGACGAGTTCTCCGAACTCCTCGCCAGCAAGCCCGAGTTCGTCGACCTGTTCGTGTCCATCGGACGGCTGGGACGCAGCCTCGGGGTGCATCTGCTGCTCGCCTCGCAGCGGCTGGACGAGAGCCGTATCCACAAGGTCGAGGGCCACCTGTCGTACCGGCTCGCGCTGCGCACGTTCTCCGCCATGGAGTCCCGCGCCGTCATCGGGGTGACCTCCGCGTACGAACTGCCGTCCGCGCCCGGCAACGGCTATCTGAAGGTCGACATCTCCAATCTGGCCCGGTTCAAGGCCGCCTACGTCTCGGGTCCGGCACCGGCACCGGCCGCTCCGGGCGAGTCGGCGGCACAGGCGGCCGAACCGGCGGCGGAGGTCGCGCTGTTCGGTCTGGGCCGGCTGGGCCCGGTCCGGCCGCCGGAGCCGACGGCGGCACCGGCCCGGCCGTCCGTCGACGAGGACCGGGCGGAGCAGGACGCGAGCGGGGAGAGTCTGCTGGACCTGCTGGTGCGCCGCCTTGAGGACAGCGGGCCGCCGGCCCGGCAGGTGTGGCTGCCGCCGCTGACCGATCCGGCCGGCCTTGACGAACTGCTGCCCGGCATCGTCCCCGACCCGGTGCGCGGCATGACCGCCGCCGGCCATGACGCTCCCCCGCTGACCCGCGTCCCGCTCGGCATGGTGGACCGGCCGTACGAACAGGCCCGGGAACTGCTCGTGGCGGACCTCGCCGGGCCCGACGGCCATGTCGGCCTGGTGGGCGCGCCGCAGACCGGCAAGTCGACGCTGCTGCGCACCCTGATGCTGTCCCTGGCGCTCACCCACACCCCGGAGCAGGTGCAGTTCTACTGCCTGGACTTCGGCGGCGGTCTGCTCTCCACCGGCGGTCTGCCGCACGTCGGCTCGATCGCCGGCCGGGTCGACCGCGACCGGGTGCACCGTACGGTGGCCGAGCTGACCCAGCTCCTTGAACGCCGGGAACAGGAGTTCGCCGCCCTGGGCGTCGAGTCGATGGCCGCCTACCGCGCGCGGCGCGCCGCCGGCCAGGTCGAGGACCCGTACGGCGATGTGTTCCTGGTGGTCGACGGCTGGGCGACGCTGCGTTCGGAGTACGAGGACCTGGAGCCGGTCGTCATCGACCTGGCCGCGCGCGGCCTGTCCTTCGGGGTGCACGTGGTCGCCTCCGCGGTGCGCTGGTCGGAGATCCGGCCCCGGCTGCGGGACCTGCTCGGCACCAAGCTGGAGCTGCGGCTGGGCGACTCGATGGAGTCCGAGGTGGGCAGCCGGATCGCCGCCGGGGTGCCGCACCGGCCGGGCCGCGGCCTGGTCTCCTCCGGTCACCACTTCCTGTCCGCGCTGCCCCGGATCGACGGCATGGCGACGGTCGACGACCTGACGGCGGCGACCAAGTCCGCGGTCGCCGAGATCGACACGTTCTGGACCGGCCGCCGGGCTCCCGAGGTACGGCTGCTGCCCCTGCGGCTGCCCGCCGACCGGCTGCCGAACCCGCCCGCGGACGCCGCCGAACTGCGGATCTGCCTCGGTGTGGACGAACTGCGCCTGGAGCCCGCCTGGCACGACTTCGGCACCGCGCCGCACCTGATGGTGCTGGGCGACAACGAGACCGGCAAGACGAACCTGCTGCGCCTCGCCATCCGGGCCGTCACCGCCCGCTACTCCCCCGACGAGGCCCGCATCCTGACCGCGGACCCCGGCCGCGGGCTGCTGCGGGACATCCCCGAGGCCTACCGGGTCGGCTACGCCGTCGACTCCGACGGACTCGGCGAACTGGCCAAGTCCGCGGCCGTGTCGGTCGGTCAGCGGCTGCCGGGGGCGGACATCAGCCCCGAGCAGCTGGCCCGCCGGGACTGGTGGCACGGGCCGCGGCTGTTCGTGGTGATGGACGACTACGACCTGTTCGGCGGCCTGCCCGGGATGCCCTCCCCGACGGCACCCCTGGTCCCGCTGCTGGCGCAGGGCCTGCACATCGGCCTGCACCTGGTGGTCGCCCGCAGCGCCTCGGGAGCCGGCCGGGCCATGATGGACCCGCTGCTGCGCCGCATGTGGGAACTGGGCAACCCGGCACTGCTGTTCTCCTACCCGAAGGAAGAGGGCAAGTTCCTCGGCGAGGCCAAGCCCCGCACCCTGCCGCCCGGCCGGGCCCAGCTGGTCACCCGGCGTTCGGTCGGTCTCGTCCACACCGGCCTGGTCCCCCCGGCGTGATCCCCGACGCGCCCCCGACGCGACCGCCCCGCCGCTCCCTCTCCGCCGCGCGACCGGGTCCCGGTAACAGGATCCCGCCCCCACACCGCACAGGAACACCATGACGACGTCAACGCCCCCGCTCCAGTCCACTCCGCCCGACGTCTGCCGGCTCACCGTTCAGGGCCCGGCCGGGCGCGCCGATCTGGCGGTCCCGCTCACCCTGCCGGTCGCCGCGCTGCTGCCCGTCCTGCTGCGGCACGCGGGCCTGCCGGACGACGGCAGCAGCAACTGGGTGCTCCAGCGGATCGGCGACGAGCCGCTCGACCCCGACGGCACCCCGCAGACCCTGGGGCTGCGCCACGGTGAGGTGCTGTGGCTGCGGGCGGCGGAAGAGGCCCTGCCTGGACTGCACTTCGACGACGTCGCGGACGGCGTAGCCCATGTCGTCGGCGGGCAGCGCGGGCGCTGGACCCCGGCCGCCACCCGGGTCCTCGCCCTGACCGGGGCCGGGCTGGTGCTGGTGGTGCTGCTCGCGGCACTGCTGCGGCCCGGCCCCGGTGCGGCGAACGCGGCCGCCGCCGGTGCGGCCGCGCTGCTGCTGGCGGCCGGCTGCGTCGCCGCGGACCGGTACGGCACCCGGCGGGCCACCGCCGTGCCGGCCGGCTGCGGCGCCCTCGCCCTCGGCGTCCTCGCGGGCCTCGCCTCCCGCCCCGCGGCGGGCGGCGGCTACCGTCCGGACGGCCCCGGCCTGCTGCTCGCCGCGCTCTGGGTGACCGTGCTCGCCGGTCCCCTGCTGGCGCTGCGGGCGCTGCCGGACGCGCTGCCGGGCGCCGCGCTGCTCACCGCGGTGAGCACGGCGGCGGCCTGCGGGCTGGCCGCCGCCGGCTGCTCGCCCTCGCAGGCGGTCGCCGTGGTGGCCGCCGCCCTGTTCGTCCTCGGCCGCTTCGGCCCGCGTACGGCGCTGCGCCTGGCCCGGCTGCGGGCACCCCAGCTCCCGCACAACGCGGACGAGTTGCAGCAGGACATCGAGCCCCAGCCGGAGGAGCGGATCCGCTCCCGGACCAGGGTGGCCGGCGCCCTGCTGGACACGCTCGCCGTCACCACCGCCGTACTGTGCCTGGCCGCCTGGTGGCTGCTGGCCCACCGCACCGACTGGGTCGGCTGGGTACTTCCGCTGGTCTTCGGCACGGCGGTGGCGCTGCAGGCCCGCGAACTGACCGGGATCACCCAGCGGGTGTCCACCGCCGTGGCCGGTCTGGCCGGGCCGGTCGTGGTGCTGCTGGTCGACGTGGCACCGCACGGCACCGGGGCCCGGATGGCGACGGCGGCGACGCTGCTGCTGGCCGCGGGCGGACTGCTGCTGGCCGCCGAACGGCTGCCCGGACGCCGGCTGCTGCCGGTCTGGGGGCAGCTGGGCGACATCACCGAGTGGGTCACCGCGATCGCCCTGCTGCCGCTGCTGTTCCAGCTGCTGCACGCCTACGCGTGGTTCCGTTCCCTGGCCGGCTGAAGGAGACACAGGTGCAGACCCGACGCGACCATGTGCAGGCGTACCAGTTCGCCGTGGGCCGGCTGGCGACCTCGCTGGTCACCGGTGATCCGGGCCGCGGTACCAGCCCGACCCGGCGCGGCTCCCTGGGCGCCTTCTTCGGCGTGCTC
This sequence comes from Streptomyces sp. GbtcB6, assembly GCF_019091475.1. Classification (NCBI taxonomy): domain Bacteria; kingdom Bacillati; phylum Actinomycetota; class Actinomycetes; order Kitasatosporales; family Streptomycetaceae; genus Streptomyces; species Streptomyces sp. GbtcB6. Next base: position 31,661 of record NZ_JAGXJL010000059.1, read on the forward strand.
CTGGTGGTGCTGCTGTGCGCCGGCTCCGGGGTGTACGGCCTGATCAAGCCGGTGCAGAAGGACACCTGGCGGCAGCCGGGGTCGATCATCGTGGAGAAGGAGACCGGCAGCCGCTACCTGCTGGTCGGCGGCACCCTGCGGCCGGTGCTCAACTACGCCTCCGCGCTGCTGCTCACCGGTTCGTCCGGGACGGTGCGCACGGTCTCCCGGGACGTGCTCGCCACGGTGCCGCACGGCTCGGCCATCGGCATCGCCGGCGCCCCCGACGCGCTGCCGGCGGCGGCCGACGTCCTGTCGGGCGGCTGGGCGCGCTGTCTGCGGCCGGGGGCGCGGGCCGGCGAGATCCTCGACCTGGGGCCGCCCCGGACGCTGCCCGCGCCGGGCTCCGCCCAGGCCGTGCTGGCCGGACCGAAGGGCGAGCTCTACGTCCTGTGGCAGGGCGTGAAGTACCCCGTGCCGGCCGCCGACGCCACCCTGATCGCACTCGGCCTGGACAGCGAACAGCGGATCACCGCGCCCCGCGCCTGGCTCGCCCGGGTGCCCAGCGGCACGGCCCTCACCGCACCGGCCGTACCGCACGCCGGTACCCCGGCCGGCCGCGTGGCCGGTCACGCCGTGCGGGTCGGACAGCTCTTCCGCACCCCCGCCGCGTCCGGCGGCCACACCTACGTGCTGCTCGCCGACGGGATCGCGCCGGTCACGCCGACCGAACTGGCCCTGCTGGCCGCCCGGCGCGGCCCGGCCCCGGTGCTCACCATCGACGCCACCACCCTGGCCGGCGCCACCCTCTCCCGGTCCGGCCTGGCCGCCACCGGCCTGCCCGACGTCCTGCACGCGCCGGCGGTGGACACCGCCGGCGCCGACCTGTGCCTGCGTCAGGTTCCCGCCGGCCGGAAGCTCACCTCCACCGTGGTGCTGGAGCAGCGTACGGCCGGCGACGACCGCACCGTACGGGTACCGCCCGGGCACGGCGTGCTCGCCGTGGACCAGGACCAGGTCGCCGCCGGGGCCGCCGCCCCGCAGCCGTACCTGGTGGACGACCAGGGCAGGCTCTTCCCGCTCGGTCAGCAGGCCGCGAGCGCGCTGCGGCTCGGCGGACCGACCACGCCCATGCCCGCCGACGTGCTGTCGCTGCTGCCCCGCGGCCCGGTCCTGGACGGCGACGCGGCCGCCGCCACCGTGAAGGAGGGGTGAGCGTGGTGCATCTGGAGGCCCCGGCCGCGCTGGCCGGCCGCGCCGGTCTGCGGACCCGGCCGGCCGGCGAGGCCCTGCTGGTCCACCGCAAGGGCGGGCCGGATCCGGCCGCGCTGGCCTTCGCCCGGACCCTCGCCGCCGACCCGCTCCACCGACTCGTCGTGGTGGACCTGCCGTTCGACGCCACCGTCCGCGAGTGGGAGGCGGTGCCGCGGGCGCTGACCGCCGCGCCGGAGGGGGTACGGCTGGTGTTCAGCCATGCCCTCCCGCCCGATGTACGCCGGTTCGGCCAGGCCGCGGCCGAGCGGCTCGGCAGCGTGGTGCTGGCACCGGACGGCGCGGTACGGACCCTGCCCGAGGGCGGGCTGTTCATCGCGCCCGAGGACGGCACCGGCTGGCTGAGCTACCGGGCCCGCCACCCGGTGGGGTACGACTCCCGGCGCTTCCCGAAGCCCGCCTGGGAGTACGCCGTCACCGACCGGACGTGGCACACCGCGTCCCACGCCGTCGTGGAGCCCACCCCGAGCGGGGTCTGGCTGCGCGGCACCGGCGCCCCCGGCGGCGGCCGGCACTGGCTGGTGGACCGCATCCCGGCCGGCACCGAGATGCTGACCGCGGTGGTGGGCAGCCCGGGCGGCCCTCCGGTGGACCTCCCGGACGCGGTCCGGGTCTGGCACAGCGTCCTGCCCTCGGCCCGCCGGCGGCTGCGCTTCCTGCAACTCGGCCCGGTGGCCCTGCCGGACGGCGTGGACTCCCTCGGCCAGGGGCTCGCCGACGGCACCGGCGAACAGGTCGTCTTCTACACCGGCCTGCCCGCCCGGCAGCACCTGGGCGGGCAGGCCCCCGACATCGAGGTGCCGAGCCACGACGGTACGGCCGCCTGGAAGCCGTTCGTCAGCGAGGTGGTGTACTTCCCGGGCAACGGCCGTACGCCACCGCTGCCCGCCCTGTTCGGCGTCCGCTCCCCGCTCACCGGAACCCCCGACGGCACGGGCGGGACGTACGCGTACGGGCCCGAGACCGTGCTGGAGGTCGTCCAGAGCGGGCTGTGGCTGCGCCCGCAGGCCGAGCCGGACAACTCCGACCGGGTCCGCCGGGTCGCCGCCGCGCCCGGGCGGGCGCTGATCCTCTACGACCGGGCCACCCCCGAGTCCGGGGAGCGGCTGCGCGGCCTGGCCGAGGACATGCTGCGCCAGCTGGACCCCACCCTGCGGGAGGCGTTCCGGGTGACCCCGGCGGACGAACCGGGCCCCTCGCTCGGCTGGCACGAGCAGGAGTGGTGGGTGTGGTCGCCCGGACACGAGGACGCCGGGCAGGCCGTGGCGGCACCGACCGCCGCCCCCGCCGCAGCGCCGAGCGCACCGCCGCCCGCACCGTCGTACGCCCGCATCCAGCCGACGCCCGCACCGGAACCCCCGACCTACCCGGCCTCGGCAGCCGGCCCCGGACCCGCGACGGTCCCGTATCCCGCCCCGCCCGAGGAGAGCCGCGGCCCCGAGCCGGGTCGGGCCGATCCGGCGAACGCGACACGGACACACGCGGTTCCCGCCGACCCCACGGACACGCGGCCGGGACGCCCCGATCCCGGTGGCCCGGGAGGCACAGCACCGGCCCCCGCCGATCCCGTGGACACCGTGCAGGATCCCGCCGTTCCGTCGGATCCCGCGGGCGCGGAACCGACGCCCGCCACTCCCGGCGGCCGGGCCGGCGAAGAGCGGTCCACCGAGGTCCGGAGCGGTGTCGGGAACGCCCGGCCGGGACCCGCCACCCCCACAGAACCGGCAGACACGGAACCGGCACCGGCCACACGCCCCGACCTCGCCGCCCCCCGACCGGTCCACGCCGACCCAGCGGGCAGCGCACCGGGGCACACGACCCCTGCCGACCCCCCGACCGGTGAACCGGCGCCCACCGCTCCGGTCGGCCTCGGAGGCGCCGCTGTGACACACGGGGCTCCCGCTCCGGCCGCCCCCGTGGGCGGCGTGCCGGTGCCGGCGCCCGGGGTGTCCGCGGGGCCCGGTGGAGCCGTGCCGCCGCCGCCCGGCGCGCGGGCGGGGGCCCCTCTCATCCGGCTCGAGTCGGACGTGATGCCCCCGGGGCCGTCGGTGCCGGCGGCCGCAGCCGGTGACCGGCGGGAGGCGGGCGGGCCCGGGGTCCGGGTGCAGCCCGTGCCCGGTGCGGCGGTTGCCGCGGTGCCGCCGGAGCGTGGGCTGGAGCGGGAACGGACCTGGCTGCGCCGGACGTTCAGCGCCCAGTTCGGCGCGCTCGCGGGGTCGGTCGCCCGGGTGCTGTCGGAGTCGCCGGGGCTGCGTTCGTCCTCCCGCGAGGACGCGGCGGACGCGCTGACCGACCTGGTGGCGGTGCGCCTGTACCTGGGCGGCGACAGCGCCCGTGTGGACGCGGCGGTGCGCGGCGCCACGAAGGGACCGCACGTCCCGATGTCCCGGTGCGTGACCGCGGGTCTGCGCCGGCTGCCCTCCTACCGCGGCCCGGCGCTGCTGCACGCGCCGGCCGGTCCGGCGGAACTGGCCTGGTTCCACGAGGGCCGGGTCACCACGGAGTGGGCGTTCTGCTCCGCGTGGACGGCGCCCTACCCGGCGCCGCCGGACAGCGTGGACTTCCTGGTGTGGTCGATGACCGCGCGCCGCACCCGGCTGGTGGACGCCTCCGCCACCGACCGCGTGGTCTTCGAACCCGGCACCCGTTTCAAGGTGCTGCGCACCGACGGCGAAGGGGACCGGCCCGCGGTCCTGCTGCGCCAGCTGTCCGCCTCGGAGACCGGGCAGGACGAGCCGCTCCCGTTGGACGAGATCGCGCTCAACGGTCTCACCGCGTCGCTCGCCGCCCTGCGCGAGTTCCGCGGCGGTCCGGCGCGCGGCCAGGAACCGCCGGCCCGTCCCGTGGGCGTCCCGCCGGGACTGCTGCCGGCCCGCCCCGCCTCGTCGAACAGCAAGGGAGCACGCCAGTGACCCGGCAGATGCTGCAGGTCGCCCCGGACCGGCCCGGTGCCTACCGCTCGATCGGCGCGGCGCTGGCCGACGCCCGGGAGGGCGCGCTGATCACCGTGGCGCCCGGCCGTTACGAGGAGAGCCTGCACGTGACCAAGCCGGTGACGGTCGCCGCGCAGGACAGCGCGCAGCCGCCGCGGCTGCACGCCTCGGCGGGCAGCACGATCGTCCTGGACGCCGAGGCGGTGCAGTTGTCCCACCTGGTGCTGACGGGGGCGGACCGGGAGGCGCCGGTGCTGGACGTGCGCCGCGGCCAGGCGGCCCTGGACGGCTGCCGGGTCTCCGGTCAGGCCTGGGCCGCGGTGCTGGCCTGGCACGAGGGCGTACTGGCGTTGCGGGACTGCGAGTTGGCCAACGAGCGGGGCGCGGGGATCGTGGTGACCTCGGACCGGTCGAACGTGGTGGAGCGCAGCCGGGTGACCGGGGTGGGCTCGTCCGCCGTGGTGGTCGCCGAACGGGGCCGGCTGACGGTCCGTGACTGTGTGCTGGAGGGGGCGCGGGGCAACGGCGTGTGCGCCAACGGGCAGAGCTCGCTGACGGTGGAGACGACCCGGATCGCGGGCAGCGGGAAACCGGCTCTCGCCGTCGAGCAGCAGGCGCGGGCCGAGCTGCGCGAGGTGCAGATCTCCGGGAGCGCCACGCTGGACGCGTATCTGACCAGCACCGCGGAGACCGTGCTGACGGGGTGCCGGTTCACCGGCGCCGGCCAGCAGTCGGTGTATGTGGGCCCGGGCGCCGCCCCGGTGTTGCGGAACTGTGTGCTGGAGTCACCGGGCGAGGTCGGCGTACAGGCCGTGTCCGGGGCCCGGGTGCGGCTGGAGGAGTGCGCGGTCAGCGGGGCCGGGGTGGGCGTCGCGGTGGACGCGGAGGCGAGCGCGGAGTGTGCGGGGCTGGCCGTCCACGACGCGGCGCAGGCGGCGCTGCGGGTGGCCGGGGAGGCGCGGGTCGAACGGCTGACGGTGAGCGGGGGCCGGGGGCACGGCGTGGTGGTGCGTGACGGGGGCCGGCTGGAGGTGCGGGACGCCGAGGTGGCGGCGGGCACCGGTGTGACGCTGACCGAGGGGGCGCGGGCGGAGCTGTCGGCGGTACGGCTGCGGGCCACCGGCGGACCGGGCCTGTCGCTGGCGGACGCGTCCCGGGCCGCCCTCACCGGGTCGGCGGTGACCGGCTCCGCGGTGCTGATCGGTTCCGGCTCCCGGCTGACCGCGCACGACAGCGAGTTCGGCGACTCCGACGCGGACGGCATCCGTCTGCTCACCGCGGGCGAACTGGCCGCGACCGGCTGCCGGATCTCCGGCGCCCGCGGCCACGGTGTCCATGTGACGGCGGGCTGCCGGGCGGAGCTGACGGGCTGCACGGTACGGGACAACGGCGGCGACGGCGTGCGCTCGCGCAGCGACGAGCCGGTGGTGGTCACCGACTGCGACATCCGGGACAACGGCGGCCGGGCGGTGGCCGACCGGAGCGGCGCCCCGGACGCCGTGGCCGGAAAGGCCGACCGCGACGGACCCGACGCCGGGCCGGCCGGGCGGTCCGGCAGGGAGGGCGAGGACGGTCGTACGGACCGGACCCGGATGGTGGGACCGCTCGCCGAACTCGACGCGCTGGTCGGTCTGGAGAGCGTCAAGCGCGAGGTCACGGGCCTGATCAACCTCAACAAGATGGCCCAGCGGCGGCAGGAGATGGGGCTGCCGATGCCGCCGATGAGCCGGCACCTGGTCTTCGCCGGTCCGCCCGGCACCGGCAAGACCACGGTGGCCCGGCTGTACGGGGCCGTGCTCGCGGAGCTGGGCATCCTCAGCGAGGGCCACATCGTGGAGGTGGCCCGGGCCGACCTGGTGGCCCAGATCATCGGCGGGACCGCCATCAAGACCACCGAGGTCTTCAACAAGGCCCTGGGCGGGGTGCTGTTCATCGACGAGGCGTACACCCTCACCAACCAGTCCCGCGGCAACGGGCCGGACTTCGGCCAAGAGGCCGTCGAGACGCTCATGAAGCTGATGGAGGACCACCGCGACGAGATCGTGGTCATCGTGGCCGGCTACTCGGCGCAGATGGACCAGTTCCTCGCCTCCAACCCGGGCATGGCGTCCCGGTTCGCCCGCTCCGTGGAGTTCCCCAACTACAGCCCCGACGAGCTGGTGACCATCGTGCGGGGCCTGTGCGGCAAGCACTACTACGAGCTGTCGGACGGCGCGCTGGCGGCGCTGGACCAGTACTTCGAGGCGGTGCCCAAGAGCGACACCTTCGGCAACGGGCGGGTGGCCCGGCAGATCTTCGAGGAGATGATCAGCCGTCAGGCGTCCCGGCTCGCCGTCGAGGCGCCGCTCGACGACAACGAGCTGAGCGTCCTGGCGGCCACTGACGTACCCGCCCTGCCGGCCCGGGGCGACGAGTCGGGCGGCAAGGACGGCGGCGGCCGGGAGACCCCCGCGGTGCGCCGGCTCGCCGCGGTCAGCGGGCAGCAGCCGGCCCGCGACGCCCTGCTGGCGCGGCTGCGCCGACTGGCCGTCGCGTCCGGCGCCGACCGGGAACTGCCGCGGGCGGCCGCTCTGGTGCTGGAGGGCGGGCCGGGATCCGGTCGCGCGGCACTGACCGCGCTGTACGGGCGCGGGCTCGCGGAGGCGGGACTGCTGCCCACCGGTGCGGTGGTACGGCTGCCGCTGTCGCAGGTGCCGGCCCGCTGGCCGGAGCAGCCCGTGGCCCGGCTGACCGCCGCGTTCGCGGAGGCCGAGGGCGGGGTGCTGCTGCTGGAGCTGGACCCCGGCTTCGAACAGCGGCCGCCGGCGGAGCAGACGGCGGTCCTGGACGGCCTGCAGGCGGTCGCGGTCCGGCCGGGTGGTCCGGTGCCGGTGCTCAGCGGCTCGGCCAACATGGGGCCGCTGCTGCGGGGCCGGGCCCCGCTGACGGCGGTGTTCGCCGAGTACGTGCGGATGGTGCCGTACACACCGGCGGAACTGGTCGAGCTGGTGGCACGGCGGCTGCGGGTCCAGGGCTTCCGGCTCGCCGAGGACGGCGCCGCGGAACTGGCCGCCGAGTTCGGCCGGCGGCCGCCCGGCGGCGCGGTCTTCGGCGCGCACCGGCTGGCCGATCTGCTCGCGGCCCGTTGCGAGCGGCTGGAGATCGGTGCGCGGGAGCTGTACGGCGCGGGTGTGGTCGCCGCTCCGGCACCCGAGCCGGAGGCCGAAGCGGTTCCGGCCGGATAACCGGAAACGGTCCCCCCGCCGCGGAGTTGCGGCGGGGGGACCGTCTACGCCCTACGGGTCTCAGTGCACGGTGCCGGAAGCCCAGACGACGGTGCCGGACGAGGTCAGGACCGTCACGTTGCCGTCGGCCTGCAGGACCAGTTCGGCGCCGTTGTTCCCGGCGGTGCCCGCGGTCCACAGGGTCTGGTCGGCGGAGCCGTAGACGACGAAGTTGCCGTCGGCCTGGAACACCGCCCGGTTGCCCGCGCCCGAGGTGCCGGCGGACCAAAGGACCGTGCCGTTCGTGTCGGTGATCACCAGATTGCCGGCCGACGTCATGGCGAGCCGCACATGGTCCGTGGACACGGACTGCCCCGCGCCGAGCACGGTGGTGGCGTTGACCACCCGGGTCCCCCACTGGTGCGGGGCGGCGGCGACGCTCGGACGGGCACTGGCCTTGGGCTTCTCGGTGGCCTCCGGCGTCTCCGTGGCCTTCGGCTTCTCGACCGTGTGCTTCTCGGCCGTGTGCTTCTCGACTGTCGGCTTCTCGACTGTCGGCTTCTGAGCGGCCGTTGTCCGGTGGACCGGCTGCTTCTCGGTGGTCGCACGCGGAGTGACGGACCGTTCGGTGGCCGCCGACGGCCGGTCGGTGGCCGTCCGCGACCGGTGGGCCGGTGCGGCGTCGGTCCGCGGCGTGGCAGCGGAGTCCGCGCTCGCCGAGTCCTCCGCCGCTCGGGAGACGTGCCGCGGCCGGCTCGTGACCTGATCGTCCGTCCCCGGGGTCTGGTCGTCCGACTCCTCCAGGAGCGCATCCGCCCACGGCACGGGCGGTGTTCGGCTCTCGCTGGGTGACGTGCGGGGTGCGGCGTGCTGGTGCGCGGCGGCCTTCGGGGTGGCGTCCCCGCTCGGCGCCGCGTGCGGCGTCCGGCTGCCGCTCGGGGAGGGTGTCGGCGTCGGTGTGCCGCCCGCGCCGAGGTCGTCGTCCGTCGCCGTACCGCTCTGGGCCGGGTTCCGCGTGCCCTGCTGCTGGGTGGCGTACGGGACCGGGCTGCTGCCGCCGTCGCTGGAGAGGTCGCCGCTGCCGGACGTGGCCACCGGCGCCACGCGGTCGAGCCCTTCCACGTCGGTGGTCTGCTTCTCGCCCTTGTGCGCCAGCGGCACGGAGACCAGGACCGCGCCCGCCACCGCGGCCGCGGCGACCAGCGGCCAGGGGCCGGACTTCGGCCGGGCGCCGCGCGTGACCGGACCCGGCTGGTCGCCGCCGGGGTCGGGGCGGAAGCCGCGCGCCGTCGCGCCCGTGCGGCGCAGGCGGGTGACGACGTCCGGGCGGGTCTCGGCGGGCGCCGGTACGACGGGGGCCGTCGGCTCCTCGGCGACGGCGGTGACCGCCGCCCGTGCCGCGACGCCGGCCGCGACGGCCTGGGCGTGCGCGAGCGCGGCCGAGGCGGCCGTGCCGTCCGGGTCGCCGTCGTGCATGGGCATGGCGGCGGCGCGGCGTATCCGCCTGGCCCTCGGCGGATCGCCGAGAGCCGTGCGATCCGTGCCGGGCGGCCGGGCGCCCGGCTGGTGCGTGGGGGTCATCCGTTCTCCTCGTGGTCTTCTGGTGGTGGCCAGCGCCCGGACTTCACCCCGGTGAACTGGACATCTCTCCGTGCGCGCCGGGCTGTTGCGCCGGCGGGGGCGGGGGCGTCGCGGCCGGTGGTGTGAAGGTGACGGTGACGGCGGGGGGCCTCGGCACGGGCTCGGCGACGAGCCGCAACGCCCCGCCCGCGGCCCCTCCCGGAGCGGCCTTCTGCTCCGGCTCCGGCTCGTGCTCCTGCTTCGGCTCGTGGTGCTGTGCGGTGCCGGATCCGGTCCCGGGCCCCGGCTGCTGCCCCGCTGCGGGGGACACCGCCGGTTCGGGCCGTACGTGCTCGGGCCGTACGTTCTCGGGCCGTACGTTCTCGGCGGGCTCCTCGGCCGGCTCCGCCTGGAGCGCGAAGTCCGGCCGCACCACCGGCCCGGGTGCCACGGCGGGCTCCGCGGCGGCGGACGTCCCTGCCGCGCCCTGCCAGCCGCGCGGTGCCACGGCCAGACCGTGGACGACGGCCAGCCGGCGTACCGCGCGCAGGTCGTCGTCCGAGCCGTCGCCCTGCAGCTGGACGAGGGTGCGCTCGCGCACGTCGTCCTGGAGGGCGGTGAAGAGGCGGTCGAGGGGTTCCCAGACCGAGTCGTCGAGTGGCTCGCCCGGCACGCCGACGTCCACCGTCATGAGTTCGGGCAGAACGGGGCGGGCGGCGATGTCCTCCGGTACCGCGAGGCCGTTCGGCCCGATCCAGAGCCCCGCTCTGGTGACCACGACCTCCCACTTGCGGTCGAGCATCATCGCTCCGGGTTCGAGTCCCGGGCGCAGTCCGCTGACGGGCGGCCGCCAGGTGCCCAGGCGCGGCGCGGGCGCGGCACCGCCGTCCGAGGGCACACAGGTGACGGTCTCCACGTAGGGCCGCCAGGAGGGCTCGCCGGTCTCGTCGGTGAGCACCACGCGCGGTGTGCCGGCCCGGCCGCGGTCGTCGGCGCGTTCCGGGTCGTCCAGCAGCAACGGCAGTCCGCTGAGCACCTGGACGGGGATGCCGAGCAGGTCCGCGACGTGTCGGCCGACCGGGAGCAGATCGGCGCCGCCGCCGGGGACGAGCCGTACGGTGCCGCGCACCTGGGCGGGGAGCGCGGCGATCACCTCGGCGAGGGCGTCGGCGGGCACGGTCGCGGTCCGGGAGGAGCCGACGACGAGCAGCGGACCGGCCGCGTCGGGCGGCACCGCGTACCGCAGCGCGGAGGCGCCCTCCGGCGGGGTTCCGGTGGGCAGGACGAGCAGGCCCGCGGGGATCTGCTCCACCACGCAGCCGCCGGCGACCGCCGGGGCGGTGCGCTCCACCGCGGCCTGCCACTGCGGTTCCGGGAGCCGGGTGCCGACGCGGCGGGGCACCAGCCCGGAGGAGAAGTTCCACCAGCCGCCCGGGGTGTCGGGCAGATCGGGTGCGAAGAGAGTGCCGCCGGGGGCCACGACGACGAGGCCGCGGGGCGCGAGGACCTCGAACGGCCCCGCCTCGCTGAACGCGCGTGCGGCGGCGGGCCGGTCGGGGCGGTCGGCGGCGGCGCCGGACATCACCAGCCGGAGCTCGCGCGCCCCGGCCGCGTGGGCCTCGGCGAGCGCCGGGGCCAGCCGGGCGCGGAGCGTCTCGGGCGCCTCGAAGCCGGCGCCCACCAGTACGGTCACGTGGTCCGTGGGGCGCCCCTGCCGCAACTCGGCGGCCACGCCCACGAGATGGTCGGGCGACTGGCCCGCCGCGTGCACGGCGAGGACGCCGTCAGCGCCGGTGACCTCCAGGGCCGCCTCGTCGCCGTGCCGGTCCCCACGGCGCCTGCCCGAACCCCGCCGGGCGGACCGCCCGCTCATCGTCGGCTCCGGGTTACAGGAGCCGCCCATGTCACCGTCACCCTTCGAACGGTAATCGAGCGAACCCGCGTCCCACCGGCCGGCCACACGGCGTCCGCCGAGCCCGAACACCGCCCGGACCAGCGGCTTTCCGCTTCGCGAGGCGCACCCGACCGGCGCCGCGCGCTTCCCAAGTCGAGCCGAACAGGCAGGTTCGCGGGTATGAACGGACGCGACGCGCGCGCTCCTCGCCGTAGCATGCGGGCCCCGCTGCCCAGGCCCCGGGCCGTAGTCGCCGGGTCCGTCGGCGTACCGCCCGGCGGGCGGGTTCCCTCGGCTCGGTCCGCGCACCGGCGGGGGTCGCCGGCGACCGCCCGGGCAGCGGTCATCGGCCGGCCCGGCGGGACTCCCGCGGCCGGCGCCGCAGGCCCAGGGGCCCGGTGGTCAGGCGTTCGGCGAGGGTGGGCTCGTGGAGGGTCCAGTCGGCCGGGGGAAGGGAGGCCAGGGCATCGCGAAGGTCTTCCTCGGTGATCTCGGGTCCGCGGTCGCCGACGGCCCGCCGTACCTGGCCCAGCAGCACCACCCGGTCGGGCATGCCGGGGTGGGGCTGTGCGATCGGGGCCAGTACCGCCGCGATGCGGTGCGCGATCTCGGCACCCACCTCGTGGTCGGGTCGCTGCCGCCAATCCTCGCCGAGGGCTTCGCGGACTGCGCCCACCAGCGCGTCGTCGGGCATCGCCGCGCTGCTCCACCGCAGGTCCCGCAGCAGCACGCTGTGTACGACGTGCACCAGCAGGTCCGGCAGTTCGGCCGCTTCTCGGCCGGTGTCGGACGCGGAACTCTGCGCGGTCTGTGCCGCGGAGCGCGAGAGGCCGGCACCGGAGCCGCCGGCTTTCGTCTTGCCCTTCGCACCTTCCGGCATGCCGGTCCCGCCGGAGCCGGAGGTTTCCCGCCGGCCGGTCTCCGCCGGTGTCCTGACGCCGGCTTCGAGAGCCGTGTGGAGGGCACGCAGCCGGTCGAGCAGCTCCCGCCGTCCCTCCCCCGGCTGCCTCTCCTCGGCCGCCGTGAGCAGCCGCAGAGCACGCCGCTGACGCGCCAGTACGGTCTCGGCGTCGTTCCCGATCAGGACCCGCGCCGCACCCTCGTCCCGGCGGAGCGCCGCCATCGCCTCCCCGAGCGCCCCGCCGCGCTCCCCGCCGCGCTCCCCGGCGAACTCCCCGGCGAGCACCTCCACGAGCGCGTCGAACCGCTCCGTGAGCTCCGGCTGCGACGCACCACCCTCGGTGTCCGCCGCCGCCTCCGCGAGAACGTCGACGGCATCCCGGCCGGCCTCGGCCGACGGGTCCCGCCCCGCCTCCCGCGCAGTGGAGGAGGAACCGGCCGACGCCGCATCCGGCGCTCCGCCGGGCATACCGGGCTGCCACGGACCCTGGCCCCCCTGCGCGGGTGCCCGCAGAGTCATCCAGTAGGAGTACTCCGAAAGCCATTCGAACGGCGGCTGCCCCGGGGTCCACTCGACCATGTCCAGGACGTCCTGCGGGAGTTGCACCCGCGCCCAGCCACCTCTCTCCCAGGAGTCGAGCGTTGCCACGCGGACCTGACTCCTCAGGTCGTTGCGGGAGGCGAGGAACTGGAAGACGCTCCGCCACAGCAGGTCCCGGTCGGGGTGCCGCGACTTGCGGATGGCCTCGTCCAGCTGGGTGACGTGCAGGCTGCCGTTCCTGTTGTACAGACCCCGGACCGCGGAATGGACGAGGTTCTTCACGAGGGCCAGGGTGCGGTCCCGCGGCCACTGCTCGACGGCGTGCTCCACCGGCACCGCCGCCCGCCAGGTGTTCTCGAAATGCATCGTGATGTGTCTGACGGACGGGGGCAGGGCCTGGGCATAGCCGAGATCGACGAACAGCTTGGTGAAGTTGGTCGGCCCCGTCCGGAACATGACGGAATGCCGGTGCAGGTTCATGTCGATCCGGTTGGCGTTGATGGCCGGGAGGAAAGGCTCGTACAACTGCCCCTGGGTCAGGGAGTAGTTGTGCGCCTGCATGTCCTCGATCATCGTCAGGATCGGGTGGCCGGCCGGTGCGAGCACCACTCCGTTCGCGAAGTCGGGGCGCTGCGTCTGCGCGTCGAGCGAGGCGTAGATCGCGTAGGTGTCCTGGCGGACTCCCCGGCCGATCTCGTGCAGGTCCGCCAGGCTGTCGATCACATGGTCACCGTCGCTGTACAGGCCGCCGAACTCCTTGACGACCGCCACCCGCAGCAGGTCGCTCGCGGCGGCCCAGCCCGGCCCGGACTGCTTCGCCAGCTCGGTGCGGAACGCGTCGTTGAGCCGCATCGGACGGCTCGCGTTGAACACCTCGTCGACGTTCACCAGCCGGACGCCGGAGTTGTGCGCCCACTGGACGAAGTCCGCGACCCTGGCGGCCCGGGTACCGGGTGAACCCCGGTACCCCGCCAGGGCGTTCCCGATCTCCGCGCGCGAGACGTCGGTCCACAGCACGAAGGTCGCCTCGTCGCGGAACCTCACCGCATCGTTGCCGTACCGCTCCCAGAACCGCGGGGCGTCGGCCGTGTTGAGCGGACCGCCCAGCCAGACGGCGTGCACCAGCCGGGGCATCTCCATGGTGGTGAACGGCAGTTGCTCAAGACGCCGGACCGAGGGGCCGAAGTGCCACTGCCGGCCGTCCAGCCGACGGGAGTGGCTGAACCGTCCCGATGGCACGCCCCAGCCGCGCGGGTCCATGCCCTGGGCGGATGTCCGCGCGACCATGTCCACGCGCCGCAGGAACTCCACCCTCTGGTCGGCGGGCAGCCCCGAGTAGTCGTACGGGATGTTCTGCTGGTCCCTCAGGAGGGCCGGAACGCCGGGCGCTCGCCGCAGCCCGAACAGGTCGGGGCCCAGGGCGCCGTGCTGCTGGAACGGCCCCACCGCGGGCATGACCGCCGTCCGGTGCAGATCGGCGACGACTTCCCCGGCCGTGCGGTACCCGGTGCCCGCGCCGCCGTGGCTCTGGGAGGGACCGGCCATCGCCCCGGGAGTCCCCCCGCGCGTCGCCGACCGCTGGCCCGAGGCGACGTACGGTGTGGACGTCCCGGTCCGCCGCTCGTCGTTGCGCCGTGAGGCGGGCGAGCCTCCCGGCACCCCGGACTCCGTGCCGCGGGCGGCGATGGTGCGGGCGATCCGTTCGGCGATGTGCCGCACGGGCTGGTGCGGCAGCTGGGCGGGCGGGTAGGTGTCGCGGTGCCTGAGCACGGTGGCGAGGTCGACGGGCCCGTCCGGCCACTCCAGCCTCCGCAGCTCGGCGTTGGTGTCGTCGAGGAGCTGCCGGTCCGGGTCGAGGGTGCGGGCCCCGGAAGCCGGTACGGAGTTCGCGCGTCGCGTGCCGAGAAGGTCCCCCGCCTCCCGTGACAGCCTGCGGGCGGCGCCTTCCGGATCGGCCGCGTCCCGGTCCTGGTACAGCCGGCGGGCGAGCACCGACCGGATGTTCTCGTGGACGGCGAGCCGCGCGGCGTCCCCCTCCGTCATCTCCGCGTGCCGGACCGGAGGCGCCTCGTGCTCGTCCGCCATCAGGGCGGCGGCCCTGGCCTCCCAGCGCCCCGCCACTTCGGGCCGCTGCTTGCCGAGGAACCTGCCGGCCGAGGCGGCCGCCCGGTCGAACTCCTCACGGGAGCCGAAGGCCTGCTCGGCGAACAGGTGGTCCAGCTGCGCCACGAGTGGGGCTGCCGGTCCGCCGTCCGTGACCGGCAGCATGCCGGTCAGGCCGTCAGGTACGTGGACGCGCAGTTCCCGCCCGCCGGCGCCCCGCATGACGACGTCGACGTCGAAGGCGTAGTAGGCGTACGGCCGGCCGGCGGCACGGTTGTGCTCCCGCGTCTCCGAGATGCCGCCGTCGATCCCGCTGCCCCGTTCCACGCCGGCTTCGTAGATCACGCGCCCCAGCCGGGCGACATCGCCGCCCCCGCTGCCGCCGCCTTCGGGGATGACGCCCGCGTACCGGCCCGTGGCCCGGTCGACGCCCACGTGCTCGCTGGTGTCGCCCGGCTGGTAGCGCCGTGCCTTGAAGGGCACGGCGCGGTCGTCGGGGTGCAGTCGGCGTGCGGCGGTCGGCTCGAAGCCGACGGTGACCTTCCGGCCCGCGACGTCGACCTGGTAGGTGTGGGCGAGGAGATGCGAGATCCGGGCCCGGAGGGCGGACCGGGCGGTCTCGTTGTGGTAGAGGAGTCCGTGCCGGGTGAGGAGGCCGACCGCCGGCACGTCACGCGTGCGGACGTCCGCCAGGTCGGGGAGTTTCCGGCTCGGTGTGCCGACCACCTTGGCCCACTCGCGCACCGCCCGGGCGGCCGGCACGTCCCACGGGTGGAGTTCCGCCAGCAGGTCCGCGACCTGCCGTGGGGTGGGCCCGGGGCGGGCCGTCGTCCCGTCGCGGCCGCTCCAGCGCGGGGTGCCGATCTCCGGACGGGCCAGCGGTGCCGCACCGGCGCCTTCGGCCGCCGGCTCGGTCCCGTCGAGGTCGACGGTGAGATGGGACGGGACCAGCAGCCGTACCTCACCGTCGATCGGGGTGCCGTCGCTGCGGTGCTCCCAGCTCCACGGCTGGTGGCGGTACCAGGCGTTCTCCACCAGGTGCCGGGCGCCGAGCGGGCGCGCCAGCAGCCCGGCGGCACCCACCAGGGTCCGTCCGACGGAGCTCAGGATCTCCGGCATCTGTGTGGTGACGCCCATCCGCACCCGGAACCCGAGCCGGTGGGTGAACTCCTCCGAGGAGTCCCGGGTGTCCGCCCGGTAGATGTCGACGTCCTTCTTCACGGCGGTGACCGTGCGGATGTCCCGGTCGACGACCCCGGCGGTGAAGCCCAGGCCGCCGTGGGCCTGCTGGTTGTTCTCCAGGACCCGCTCGCCCCCGCGCGCCTCGGCCTCCACGCCGAAGCCGTGGGCGGTGCCCCGGCCCCGGACGTTCGTCTCGTCGGTGACGGACTCGCCGCGCAGGGTGAGCCTGACGCCGTCGCGGTGGCGGTGCGCGTGAGCGGGCGCCAGGTCCGTCACCTCGACGTTCACCCACAGGTAGTGACCGGTACCGGCGAGGCCGGAGAGCGCCGAGGACTCCGAGGCCTTGACGGGGAACCACCGCTGCACACCGCCGTCGGTGAGCGCGGCCCACTGCGTGCCGAGCGACTCGGAGCGGAACGCCGCCTGGAGGGAGCGCCACAGCTCGGTCCCCCGGTCGGCCGCGCCGGCCCGCAGGACGCCCCGGTCGCCGAGGTGCCGCACGATGTACGGCAGGACGGAGTGCGCGTCGAGCAGCTCCGGATGGGACGCGGCGGGCAGGAGCCGGCCGCCGAGATAGCCTCGCGTGATCCCGCCGGTGCGGCCGGTCCCGGCGACGGTTCCCTCGGCCAGGGGGTGCGGTGCGGGAGCCGGTTCGGGGGCTTCCGCGGGCAGGATGTCCTCGATCCTGCGTGTCGGGGCCAGCAGATCCATCCCGTCCGTGACCCGCAGATAGCGCGTCAGCGTCTGCGGATCCCGCCGCGACTTCCACCGGGTCACCGTCACCTCGTACACGGCGTCCGCCCGGAAGGCGGCCGAGTCGGCGTAGGTCGCCCGGGTGACCTCGATCGCGCCCCTGTCCTGCTCGCGGGCCCTGTTGTACAGCTGCCAGCCGAACTCCGCGTGCGCGGAGGCGACGAACCGTCCGCCGGGGCGGCGGGCCGCGAGGGCCTCCCTCCCGTGCTCGTCGGCGAGTTCCGCGTCGTTGCCGAGGTCCGAGCCGAACCGGATCTGCGGCCCCAGCCCCGCCTGGACGCTCAGCGCCACTCCCAGGCTGCGCCGCTCGGAGTGGCGGGAGGACGCCTGGGCGTACTGCTCGATCTCGGTGGGACCGTCGCCGGCCGGCTGCGGGGCCCGGCGGGGCCGGTGGCCGCGCAGCCGCAGCCGCAGCGTCGAGTGCCAGCCGTTCAGGTCCGGCAACCGCACGACCCGGCCCGTCGGTTCGACGAGCTGGCCGAAGTACGCCACCAGGTCGCCGGGCCGGGTCGCCGTCGACAGGGCCTCCGGCAGCAGCTGTTCCCGGCCGGGGCGACTGCGCGGCAGCCCGTGCAGCCGGGAGAACAGGTCGGCGGCCACGGCGTCGAGGGAGGGACTGTGCAGGAACGCCGGGTACAGGCCGGCGGCTCCGCGGCCGAAGTCGAAGTGGGCCTCCTTCTCGTCCGGCCAGGCCCGGGAGAACGCGACGTTCCCGGCGTCCAGGAGTTCCCGGTGCCCGGGATGCGTCCGTGGGACGTGCTCCTGCGGTATCACGACCTGCGCCAGCAGTCCCGGCTCGTCGATCCACCAGCGCACGGCTTCCCGCGGCCGGTTCTCGGGGACGAGGGACAACTCGTAGACGACGTCGTAGCGGTGCTCGTCGACACTGTTGACGTTCTCCATGCGCCGGTAGCCCTTGGCGACGTCCGTGAAACCCTCGGTACGGCCCGTGTCGGCGTGCAGCCGGAACCGCAGGCCGCCGAGCTGCAGCCGCACCGCGGAGCTGGCCTTGAACCGTACGGCCGCGCCCAGCCCGCCGGAGACGCTGCGGGTGGTGTCCACGTGTACGGCCAGCGTCTCGCCGACGGCCGCCCGGTTGTTGACGGTCATCGGATAGGACACCGTGCCCCGGTGGTCGAGCAGATGGGCCCGGACGGACAGCCTCAGCCGGTGGTCCCCGGCGCGGATCGTGTGCCCCACTCCGGCGAGCAGGTTGTGCAGCTCGCCCTCCAGCGCCGGCTGGCCGAAGTACGACGACAGCTGGCGGTCGACCAGGGCCCAGGGGACGTTGCGGTCCCGTCCGGCCACGTCGCGCACCGCCGACCGGAAGTGTTCCTCGACCAGCGCGGCACCGGGCAGGGCGGCGGCGACGGCGTAGCCGATGCCGCGGCGCCGCGCCAGCGCCGGCGGTTCGGCGGCGGGCAGGGTCCTGGCCCGCCGTACCTGTTCCTCGGGCGGGGTGTCCAGGCGTGCGGGACGGACGTCGGTGCGCCGGGGGGTGATCCCCGCCTCCCGGAGCAGCGCCCGCACATACGGCTGCGCGGCGACCGGGCCGCGTGCCACGACCGGTCCCGCCTCCCGTACGGCGGGGCTGCGCACGTCACCGAGGACGTGCTCCTCGAACTCCCGGGCGCCCGCGCCGTCCCGCCACGGCACGCTGATGTCCGCGTCGGTGACCGCGTCGACCGTGCTCAGCCCTGGGTGGGTACGGCTCGTCCACTCCAGGGCGACCCGCACCCGCGCCCGGTACCGCGCCTGCATGGTGTCCGTGTTGAGGATGGCGTGGGCGAGGGGCTGCGAGGTGAGCGTATGACCCCACTTCCGGCCCGTACCGAGGCCGAGGCCCGCCAACGGCGCGAAGGCGCGGACCCGTTCGGACAGGCTCGGCACGTTCAGTCCGCTGACGTTGGCGAGCACGCTGTAGGTGACGGCGCTCTTGCCGCCGTACCCGTCGAGCCGGGCGAGGCCGACTCCGAGGTCCTGGCGGGTCCTGGACGGGGCGAAACCGATCAGCTGGAGCCCGGCGATGTCGGTACGGAGCCGGAAATGGCCGTCGAAGCCTCCCAGGCCGGGCAGGTTGAGGCCCTTCACGATGGGGTTGCTCGGGTCACCGCTGGTGAGCGACCAGCGGCTGCGGTTGAGCAGGGTGGACTCGTTCAGCAGCTTGCCGGCCTCGTGGACCACCTCGGCGGTGACCCGCGGGTTCAGGTCCTGGGCGCGCAGCGCCTGTTGCAGCGCGGCGAGGACGGGGCCGGTGTCGAGGGCGTTGACCACCTCGCCGGCCGGCCTCGGCCGTGCGGCGCGGCCGGCTTCCTGGACGTTCGCCGGCGCGGTCGTGTCCGCCGGAGTCGCGATGGGCTCCCCGGTCGGGGCGACCACGGGTTCGTCCGGCTGTGAGTAGGCGTCCGGGAACTCCACGGTCATGGCCCGGGGCAGGGAGTACCGGCCCTCCGGGTTGCGCCGCTCCCCGTCGACGAAGATCTGGACCCGGAGGTCCGCGTCGAACGTGTTGACGTCCGCCACGAATATCTTGCGCCCGCTGACGACGTCCTGCTTGACCTTGGTGTTCGTGATCCGTTCGGCCTGCCCGGTGATCATCGGCGTACCCACGAACGCCGACGCCACCGCCGTCTTGAGGTTCAGGGCGGTGAACAGCAGGGCGTCCGCGGCGCGGGTGGTCGCCCGGGTCTCGGTGTTCTGGACGGAGGTGGCGGCGTAGCGCACCTCGTAGTCACGGACCCCGTCGGCCGCCGCCGGCGCCTCGGACGGTGTGAAGCCGTGCAGCACCGGCCGCAGCCAGACCACTCGCCCGTCCAGCGGCACCGTCCGTCCGGCGGCCAGCAGGGAGTGCCACGCGGCGGGCCCCCGCACGGCGAGCAGTTCGGCGATGTGCGGTTCGACGGCCCGCGCCAGGTCCCGGTCGGCGAGTTCCGCCGCGAACGCGCGGGCATGGCCGTCCGCCTCGTCGCGTGACCAGCCGGCGGCTTCCCGGAGGGTGTGCACACCGAGCATGCCGTGGGCGGTGTACCAGGGGGGCCGGACGGTCTGCCCGGTGGCGTCGCCGTCCGCGGTCTGCGCACCGGCGGGCTCGTCGCGAGAGCTGGTGGCGGCCGGTGCCGTCACGCCGGTCTCGAAAGCCGCGTGGAGGGCGTGCAGCCGGTCGAGCAGCTCCCGGTGACGCGCCTCCCCGGGCTCCCGCTCCTCGGCCGCCGTGAGCAGCCGCAGAGCACGCCGCTGACGCGCCAGCACCGTCTCGGTGTCGTTCCCGATCAGGACCCGCGCCGCACCCCCGTCCCGGCGGAGCGCCGCCACCGCCTCCCGGATCGCACGGCCACGCTCCGCGGCCAGCACCTCCACCAGCGCGTCGAACCGCTCCGCGAGACCGCCCTCCGGGAGCACGTCGACGGGCTCCGGACCTGCCGTGACCGACGGCTCCCGCACACCGGAGGAGGGACCGGCCGCCGCCGTGTCCCACCCCGCGTCCGCACCTCGGTCAGCGGCGGGCGCGCCGCCGGCCAGACCTGGCTGCCAGCCCTGAGCCTGGGCCTGGGCCGGTGCGGGTGCTGTCAGCCGCGCCTGGTACACGTACTCCGACAGCCACTGTTCCGGCGGCGCCTGCTGGTACTGGATCATGGCCACGACGTCCGGGGGCAGCTCGACCGTCTCCCAGCGGCCGGTGCTGTCGTTCCAGGAGGTGGGGGTCACCGTCCTGACCCGGCCCGCCAGGTCGTTCCGGGAGCGCAGGAACTGGAAGACGCTCCGCCACAGCAGGTCCCGGTCGGGGTGCCCCGATTTCCGGATCGCCTTGTCCAGTTGGGTGAGGTGCAGGTCGCCGTCGCGGTTGTGCAGGCCCCGGACCGCGGTGTGGACGAGATTCCTGGCAAGGGCGTGGGTGCGCTCCTTCGGCCAGTTCTCGGCGACGCTCACGGGGGGCACCGCCGCCCGCCAGCTGCCCTCGAAACTCATCGTGATGTGCTGGACGGAGGGAACCCGGACGGTGTTGACATAGCCGAGATCGACGAACAGGTCGGTGAAGGTGTTGGGCCCCGTCCGGAACATGACGGAATAGCGATGTGTGCTCATGTCGACCCGGCCGGCCTGGATGGCGTTGCTGAAGGGTTGGTACAGCTGCCGCTGGGTCTTTTCGTAGTTCCGCAGGTGTGTGTCCTCCAGCATCGTCAGAACCGGATGGCCGGCCGGCGCGAGCAGGACCCCGTTCGCGATGTTGTAGTTCTGGGTCTGCGGAACGAACTCGGAGTAGACCGCGTAGGTGTCCTGGCGGGCTCCCCGGCCGATCTCGTGCAGGTCCGCCAGGCTGTCGATCACATGGTCGCCGTCGCTGTACAGGCCGCCGAACTCCTTGACGACCGCCACCCGCAGCAGGTCGCTCGCGGCGGCCCAGCCCGGCCC
>NZ_JAGXJL010000555.1:0-228 GCF_019091475.1 Streptomyces sp. GbtcB6
TTACCCACCATGATTGTCCTATAGTTCTCCACCACTCCCCTCTTACCCTCTTTGTAGATAGGCACCAACCTCCTTGTCATCCAATCTTGAGGTAAACCAAAACTCATAACCCTATTCAAAGCATGCACACAATGTGATAGCAAAGAGGGGCCCCCCCACAAAAGAAGTTCCAAGGTGAGACCTAGCAAATCCTTAGCTTTACCTCTTTGCATTTGAGATAAATGGGCC
>NZ_JAGXJL010000556.1:0-228 GCF_019091475.1 Streptomyces sp. GbtcB6
GACTGGAACGAACCTCGGGACGCGCTGCTGGACCACCGGGTCGAGGTGGTGGTGACGCGGTTCCTGTTCTCCGCCGACGACCTGGACATCACGGTCCTCTACGACGGGCCGCGCGTCCTCCTGGTGCCGCTCGGCCACCGGCTGGCCGGCAAGGAGGCGGTCACCCTCGCCGACTTCGCCGACGAGCCGCTCCCCCGCTTCACCGGCCCCGACCGGATCGGGGCGGAT
>NZ_JAGXJL010000557.1:0-228 GCF_019091475.1 Streptomyces sp. GbtcB6
GACTTGAGTGCGCTCGGCCGCGTGCACGTCCTGGGTGGAGGTCAGGACCCGGATCTCGCTGAGGCCGAGGGCTGCGGCGTTCGCCCGGTGCATGTGCTCCGGCGGATGGTCGGTGACCTTGTGCTCCTTCTCGCCGGTGCCGGGATCGATGGTGTACGAGCGGAGCGTGCCGAGTCCGGCGTACTGGGTCAAGGTGACGCCGTCGGCCATCGTCATGACGGTGTCGTG
>NZ_JAGXJL010000558.1:0-228 GCF_019091475.1 Streptomyces sp. GbtcB6
ACACAGGGGAGCAGGCCGTTCGCGACGCCGCGCAGGCCGCTCGGGACGGTGACGCGGAAGGTGAAGTCCGCCTTGCCCGAGGGGTGGTCGTTGCACGGGATGACGGTGTGCGCGGAGTTCGGCTGCGGGCAGATCGCGGAGCCGTCCGGGGTGGGCACCCACGCGGTGTGCGGGGGGGTGCGGCGCGGGTCGGCCGTGTAGGTCACGCACACGGTGACGTCGTCCCGC
>NZ_JAGXJL010000559.1:0-228 GCF_019091475.1 Streptomyces sp. GbtcB6
GGGGGGATCGTGTTGGAGGGCTGTTGCTCGTCGGCGGCCACGAAGAGGACGTTGACCAGGCGGGCGGCGAGCGCCTATCGGAGTCGGAGGCCGGCCGTCGCTGCGGCGGAGCCGAGACGATCAGCAAGTGGGTCTTGCCGGTGTCGGAGACGTCGATCAGGCAGAGTGGCTCGCTCTTCTTGGCGCACTCGCGGTTGGTGAGGCTGTTGACCAGGGCGGGGGGGACGT
>NZ_JAGXJL010000560.1:0-228 GCF_019091475.1 Streptomyces sp. GbtcB6
GCGGAGGCCGTCGGCGTCGGTCCACTTGCCGATCCCGGCGACGGCGCTGCGCCAGCCGTCGCCCGGCCGGTCGAAGTAGGCGGGCGCGGGCAGGATCCGGCTCCCGGCCTCCAGCGCCGCGGCGGCCACCGCCTCGGCGTGCGCGGACATCTCGGCACTGGTGGTCACGCCGTAGCGCAGCATCTCGGCACAGCCGAGGAGCATGCCCCCACGGGCGTCCCGCGGGGT
>NZ_JAGXJL010000561.1:0-224 GCF_019091475.1 Streptomyces sp. GbtcB6
CCTCGACGTCAACGTCATCGGCGTGGTCCGCACCACCACCGCGTTCCTGCCGCTGCTGCGCCGTTCGGACGACCCCGCGATCATCAACGTCAGCAGCGGCATGGGCTCCCTCGCCTTCACCCACGACCCCGGCCGGTCCGAGTCGCACGTCGTCGTGCCGCTGTACGCCTCCTCGAAGGCGGCGCTGACGATGTTGACCACGCAGTACGCCAAAGGGCTCAAGG
>NZ_JAGXJL010000562.1:0-223 GCF_019091475.1 Streptomyces sp. GbtcB6
ACTCCGGTTGGCCAGAGGCCAGTACATCGGCGAATGTCTGATGCTGGTTGCTCATGGGTGGAACGTTGACTATTCGGCACTTCTCAGATGGATGAGAGCGTTAGTACTGCTTCGGCGTGGAAAGCGGATCTTGTCGGTGAGGGTGTCGGGCACGCTGTTGGGTGTCTGAGGGAATGATGTTCCTTCAGTCGCCGGCCCCAGTGAACTCGGGATTTGTCCCGGG
>NZ_JAGXJL010000563.1:0-221 GCF_019091475.1 Streptomyces sp. GbtcB6
GTGAGTCATGCGCGGCTGCTCGACGCGGTGTGGGGCGAGGAGCCGCCCGCGGGCGGCCACAAGGTGCTGCCCACTCACGTCAACTCGCTGCGCAGGGTGCTCGATCCGGAAGGTACTCCGCCCGCGGAGTCGGTGATCCGCAGCGGCAAGGGCTGGTACCGCTTCGTCGTCGAGGAGGTCAGGCTCGATACGGCGGATCTGGACGAACGGGGCGACGAGGC
>NZ_JAGXJL010000564.1:0-212 GCF_019091475.1 Streptomyces sp. GbtcB6
GACGCCGCAGCGCTGCCCGCCTCGGCCGAAGCCGCCGTCGGCGTCCTGCGTCAGCTCGGCGTCACCTCCGGCGAGACCCTGCTCGTTCTCGGGGGCGGAGGCTCGGTCGGTGTGATCGCCACCCAGCTGGCCGTATCCCAGGGCCTCACAGTCTTCAGCGCCACCGGCCCCAGCGACGAGCAGTTCGCCAAGGATCTCGGCGCGATCCCGGT